>DXHG01000173.1 GCA_019113455.1 Candidatus Treponema faecavium
GTAAGCTGCACAAGCTCAAGATTCGGCATACCGGCGGTGAACGATGCGGCGCGGTAAAGCCGGTTGTGGTATGTCCACTGGTCGATAATGCGCAGCGGCCGCTCCACTTTGCCCAGCTGCGCAACGCTGTCCTCGCTGAACACGGCAAGCCCGAGCCCGGCGATCATCTCCGGTATGCCGTGGTTTATCTCGGGGTCGATATGGTACGGTCTTCCGGCAAGTACGATGCCGTTTATGCCCTGCCGGATAATATACTCAAGCTCCTCTTCGCCCTTGCGGTGCACCTCTTCGCGGAACGCCTCCTGTTCTTCCCAGGCGGCGTCGGTCGCCGCGATGATTTCGGCTTTCGGTATCGAAAACCGCTCGCCGAGCTCCTCAGAGAGCCGCTCTCCCAGCCGTTTGCGGTCGTCTATCGGCAGAAACGGATTAAGGAACACAATCGATTCGTCCTGGCGGAGCGCGTCTATGTTGTTGCGGAGCACTTCCGAGTAGCTGGTAACGATAGGGCAGTTGTAGTGATTGCCTGCGGTGTCGTCTTCCATCTGCTCGTACGGAGCGCACGGATAAAAGATAAACTTAACGCCGTCTTTGAGCAGCGCCTCGATATGGCCGTGAGAGATTTTTCCCGGGTAGCACACGGATTCGGATGGGATAGACTCAAGCCCCAGCTCGTACACGGCGCGCGTTGAGCGCGGGGAAAGGCGCACTCTAAAGCCGAGCTTTGTAAAGAACGTAAACCACAGCGGGTAGTTCTCGTACATGTTGAGCACGCGCGGCAGCCCCACGTCTCCTCTCGGCGCGTCTGCCGCCTTGAGCGGCTTGTAGCTGAACAGCCGCCGGTATTTCCAGTCGTACAGATTGGGAATACGAACCCGCTCGCCGTCGGATCCGGAATCCGTGTTCTGCGCGTTGCTCGCATCTATCGTCTGAGCGTCCTCGCCGAGTTCCGCGCCGCGCTCGCAGCGGTTGCCCGTTACAAAGCGGCGCGCCGTGCGCTCGCCGCCTGCGTCTCTTTCTGCAGAGAACGTGTTGATGGTGAGCAGGCAGTTGTTTGAGCACTTGCCGCAGCGGCGAAGCTCAAGGTCTACCTTAAACGAATCAAGCTGGTGCGGCCCCGCTATCGCGGAGCGAATCTCCGGCGGCGTCCAGTCTGCCCCAGCTCCCGCAGGCGCTGCGGTCATGTCCTTCCACTGGTCGAGTGCGATAAGCGCCGCGCCGTATGCGCCCATGAGACCGGCAACGTCGGGGCGGAACACCGGCACGCCGGCTATTTTCTCAAACGCGCGCAGCACGGCATCGTTGTTGAACGTGCCGCCCTGCACGACAACCTTTGTGCCGATGTCTGATGCTTTGCGTAGCTTAATTACCTTAAAAAGCGCATTCTTGATAACGGAATACGAAAGACCGGCAGAAATATCTGCAACCGTTGCACCTTCTTTCTGCGCCTGCTTGACGCGGCTGTTCATGAATACGGTGCAGCGGCTTCCGAGGTCTACAGGCTTTTGCGCGAGCAGCGCCTTTTTGCTGAATTCGCGCACATCCATGCCGAGCGACCGCGCGAAATTGTCAAGAAAGCTGCCGCAGCCGGACGAGCACGCTTCATTAAGCTGTATCGACACAATCGCGCCGTCCTGCATGCGCAGGCACTTCATATCCTGCCCGCCGATGTCGAGCAGAAACTCGACGCCGGGAACAAAGAAATCGGCAGCGCGGTAATGCGCGATCGTTTCAACTTCGCCTGAGTCTACGCCGAGCGCCGCCTGAAACAGCGCTTCGCCGTAGCCGGTAGAGACCGAGCGCGCGATATACACGTCTTTTGGCAGCAGCGTGTACAGTTCTTTGAGTACGCGCACGGCGAGATCGACGGGATTGCCCGCGTTGACGTCGTAAAAGCGCCAGAGAATACGGCCTTCGGTATCCGCGAGCACCGCTTTTGTCGTTGTGGAACCGGCGTCAAGCCCCAGGAACACCGGCCCGTGTGCGCTTGCAAGATCGGCAGACTGCGCCATTTCTGCCGCGTGCCGGCGGTAAAACTCATCGAGTTCCTGCTCATCTTTAAAGAGCGGCTCAAGGCGCTGCACTTCCGTCATTTCCGCGTCGGAAAGCGTTGTGAGGCTCTCGCGGAACTTGCCGAGCAGCACATACGGCGAGCGTCCGCTGTCGGCAAGACAGCTGTCCGTGCGCTCCGCCGAAAACGCCGCGCCCGCGGCGACAAAGAGCTGTGAGTTTTCAGGAACAATGCTCTCGTCATCCGTAAGGTTAAGCGTTACGATAAAGCGGTAACGCAGCTGGTCAAGAAAGTGGAGCGGCCCGCCGAGAAACGCGACATGCCCGCGTATCGGCTTGCCGCAGGCAAGACCCGATATTGTCTGACTCACTACCGCCTGAAAAATGCTTGCGGCGATGTCCTCGCGGCGCGCGCCCTCGTTTATAAGCGGCTGCACGTCTGTTTTCGCGAAAACGCCGCAGCGGGCGGCAATCGGATAGATTGTCGTTGCGCCGCGCGCAAGCTCGTTGAGACCGGAAGCGTCTGTTTCAAGGAGTGCGGCCATTTGATCGATAAACGCGCCGGTGCCTCCTGCACAGGTGCCGTTCATGCGCTGTTCAACGCCGCCGGTAAAGTACGTGATTTTTGCATCCTCACCGCCGAGCTCTATAACGACGTCAGTCTGCGGAATAAGCCTGCGCACCGCCGTCGTTGAGGCAACCACTTCCTGTATAAAGGGAATACCCAGCCAATGCGACACGGCAAGGCCGCCGGATCCGGTTACTCTGACGCTCAGCGGCTGCTTGTCTTTAAGCGGAACCTTCTGTTCCACATCGTTGAGCGCTTTAGTAACAACGGATATGATAGTGCTGCGTATATCGGCGCGGTGGCGCTCGTAGTCGCTGTACAGCATCGTATCCGTCTTGTCAAGCACGACAATCTTGACTGTCGTTGAGCCCACGTCAATGCCGACTCTGAGCGGCTCGTCCGCGGGAATAAATGAAGTATTTTGAGTAATAACCGTTTTTTGCACACAAATCTCCATATACTATGGAATATATTGCAGCCGCGCCTGTCAGCCGAAAAATCCCTGCTGCAATAAAATCATTCCATTATATTGTAAATTCCGTTTTGGTTACAATACGGAAAGATCCGGCATATCTGCCCGCAGAATGGCGATACTCAGCCGCCTGCATCATATGACGGTGCTGTGCAAAAAGTCAATGACTGCCCTGTGCTGCCGCCGGGCTCATATTGACGCTGCCTGTACAGCTGTGCATCCGCAGTTTGCTGCGGGATAAATCTGCGTGGCACGCGGCTTTTTTTTCTTTCGTTTTATGTGCATTTATAAAATACGCATTTGCCGACGGCAAAAAATTTCCCG
>DXHG01000019.1 GCA_019113455.1 Candidatus Treponema faecavium
TTTTTGCAATGCGCGCGCCTTCTGTGTGCAGCGCCTGCGCCGCAAGCTCAACGGTCGCGCTTGATACCGCGAATTCCTGTATTTTATCGGCATAGCCGTACTGCGCAAGATATTCCCTTACCTGTGTAATTGCCATTGTATGTCCTTTTTCGTTTTTACTGTGCGGCTTTATATAATAGCGCATTGCAGATTGCCGCTGCAACCGTGCTCCCGCCTTTTCTGCCCGATGTGATGATGTACGGAACGGGAGAGGCCGCAAGCTGCTCTTTTGCTTCTTCCACGTGAACAAAACCTACCGGCACGCCTATGACAAGCGCGGGCGTGAATGTGCGGTCCTGCATGAGCGCGCACAGGCGCATGAGCGCGGTGGGCGCGTTGCCGCACACAAACACGACCGGTTTTTCCGTATCGGCGTATATGCGCGCCATTTTATTTACCGATTCCTGTGCGCGCGTTGTGCCATGCCGTGCTGCGGCGTCTGCAACGTCCTTGTCCGCCATATAGCAGGCGGCGCTGATATGCAGCGCCGCGCACGTCCGCTTGTTTATGCCGGCAAGCGCCATGTTTGTGTCTGTGATGATAACCGGCGCGGCTGTCTGAAAGAGCGTTGCCGCCTGCTCACAGACGCCGTGCGAGAACTGCATGATGTGCGCGAAATCAAAATCAGCCGTTGCGTGAATGACGCGGAGAATGATGTCTTTACAGTCGTGTGCAAGCGTTATGCCGCGTCCGGTAAGCTCCGCCTGAATAATCCGCATACTTGTTGCTTCTATTTCGTGTGGCAGCATATCGTGCTCCAGGCTAGTATTCAATGCCCGCCCGTGCGGGTACGTGTAAGTCAAATGGGTGTTTTTCTTTGACAAGGCGCGTGCAGTAGTCGGCGCGTGAACGCATCCATTCGGGCGCATCTCTGCCGGTAAGCACGAGCTCGGTGTTTTCCGGCGGCTGGATGACAGTCTTTTGTACAAGCGCTTCGTCTATAAGGCCGTACGCGCAGGCGGCGGTTATTTCGTCAAGGATGAGCATGCCGCAGTATCCGGCATACGCCAGATGGAGCGCCTGGCGCAGGTGCCGATCGTGCATGGCTTTGGTAGCGGCTTTTTCTTCGTTAGTCATGTGAGAGGCAAAATGGTTTCCCGCCTTGCCGCGGAACACAGTAACGCCGGAGACCCCGCGCAGCATATCGATTTCGCCGCTTGAGCCGCTTTTGAGAAACTGTACGATGACGATGCTCTCGCCGTGCGCTGCCGCGCGCAGGGCAAGGCCCATTGCGGCAGTTGTCTTTCCTTTGCCGTCCCCATAATAGAGATGTACAAACCGCTTCATTCGCCTTCCTCAATAATACGGTACACGCGTTCCATGTCAAGGCTTGCGCGGAGCGCTGCGGCAAGCGTGTCGTACTGCTGTTCCTTAAACGCGCGGTAACTTGCGATGTCAGGCAGCTGCTGGGCTGCCTGCGTGTTTCCGGTGATGACGCGGTGCAGCGCCTGTACGATATGGGCCGAGTCAAAAAGTCCGTGCACATAGGTGCCCAATACGTTTTGCGTGCTGCGCGTTCCCTGCTTGTGCAGCAGCGGCTCGGCATGGCCGCTCTCCGTTGTTATTCCCATGTGTATTTCGTACCCGTCATACGGCAGGCCGGAAAGCGGCGCAAAGCAGCCGTGCAGTACGGGCAGCGCGCCGCGTGCCTGTGCGGTGCGCTTGCGTGCCTGAAACTCCGTCTGCACGGGAAGCAGGCTTAAGCCTTCCTCGCAGTCGGCGCCGCGCTGTTCCGCGCCTGCGCTGTCGCGCACCAGCGTACCGAGCATCTGAAAACCACCGCAGATGCCGATGCAGGGCGTGCCATGCTCCGCAACCTGTCGGCATAGTTCGTGCGCAAGACCGCTTGATTTAAGCCAGCGCAGGTCGCCGATAGTGTTTTTTGTGCCGGGAATCACGATAAGATGCGCGCCTGCAAGCTGTTCGGGTCTCGTGCAGTACGCGATATCCGTGTCGGAAAGCCGTTCAAGCGGATGCAGATCCGTAAAATTGGAAATATGCGGCAGTGCGATAACCGCTATCCGATACGCGCCGCGCCGCTGCCCGCTGCCCGCCGTCAGCCGCTCTGAAAGACTGTCTTCGTCGTCGAGCGCGATTGGCAGATATGGTATGACGCCGAGCACAGGTATGCCGCTTTTTTGTTCAAGCACGGCGGGAGCGTTTGCAAGCAGCGATACGTCTCCGCGGAAGCGGTTTATGATAAAGCCTTTTACGCGCCGCTTTTGTTCCGGCGTGATGAGCGCCGCCGTGCCGTAGAGGCTAGCGAACACGCCGCCGCGGTCTATGTCTCCGGCGATGAGCACCGGCGCGTGAATAAGTTCAGCAAGCCCCATATTCACAATGTCGTCCTGCTGCAAATTGATTTCTGCGGGGCTGCCCGCTCCTTCTGCAATGATAACATCGTATTCCTGTGCGAGCTCATCGTAGGCGCGCTCGATAAGCGGTATGAGCGTTTTTCTGAAACCGAAGTATTCGCGCGCGCTCATGACTCCGCGGGCTTCTCCGTTTATGATAACCTGGCTCCCCATGTCTCCGGTCGGCTTGAGCAGTATCGGGTTCATGAGCACGGAAGGCTTGATGCCCGCTGCCTCCGCCTGCATGATTTGGGCGCGCCCCATTTCCTTGCCGTCTGGTGTTACGCCGCTGTTGAGCGCCATGTTCTGGCTTTTAAACGGCGCGACGCGGAAGCCGTCCTGCGCGAGTATGCGGCAGAGACCCGCGGTGATAAAACTTTTTCCGGCGTTTGACGAGGCGCCCTGTATCATGAGCGGTTTTGCGCGGCGTTCTTTCATGCTACTTTTCAAGCAGAATCGTTACGGGGCCGTCATTGACCTGCGTTATCTTCATATCGGCGCCGAATACGCCTGTCTGAACGCAGAGCCCAAGGGAACGCAGCCGCTCGGCAGTGTACTCATAGAGTGCGCGGGCTTTGTGCGGCTGCTCCGCCTGTTCAAAGCCCGGGCGGTTCCCGCGCGAACAATCGGCAAGCAGCGTGAACTGCGAGACAAGCAGCAGCTCACGATTGAGTGAGCGCGCCGAGAGATTCATTTTGTGCTGACTGTCTTCAAAGATACGCAGATTTGCGATTTTTTGTGCGATGCCGTCCGCCTGCTGCTGTGTGTCTCCGACGGCGATGCCGAGATACACGACAAGACCTGCTCCGGTGCGGGAGACAAGCTCTTCGTTTACGTGCAGACTGGCGCAAAGCACGCGCTGTACAACGGCTTTCATGCGCCCTCCTTATGTACGAAAAGCATAGCGGGAAGCGCGCTTGTATGCAAGCGGGATTTTTTTTCTTTCAGCCTGCGGCTGGGGCTTTTTTTTGTTATTCTCGGTAAGTTGTTTTAGAGCACCTCTGTTTCAGAGGTGCTCTCCTCCCTCCCTAAAATAAATTATGGAAAATAAGAAGAAAAAAAGCCGCGTGCAAACGCAGTAAACACCCCGCAGTGAACTGCAAACGCAACACTGCGCGTGCAGCATAAACAGCACCCTGTGCTCCGAATAGAGGATTGCTTTTTTTGGGGCATAAGCTTTATGCGTATCACGGGATATAAATCGGACTGACTGCATGGAGTGCGGTTCAGACGACGGAATGCAGTGCGGCGTTTTTGGTATTTTTTTATAACTATTGTGTTACCTCTGCGCTGTTATGTGGTTATATTATACGGAGAAGAAAAATCAGTTATTTTAAAACTTAAAGGATTAGTACATGACAGAACAGGAAGTACGAGAACGGTTAAGCCAGAATATTAAACGCTGCAGAGCGCTGCATGGGTGGTCGCAGGTAAAGCTGGCTGAAAAGCTTGAGGTGTCTGCAAATTTTATTGCCGACATAGAAACAGGAAAAAGCTGGATTTCATCAGTAACACTGACAAAGCTTGCAAATATTTTTGAAACTGATGTATGCAACTTGTTTATGCCGCTTGTTACCTATGACGATCAGTCTCGCGAAGTGGTTGATCAATTCGCGCGGGATGCTGTTTCAACCGTGCGCACGTCGATAGAACGCCTGCGGGATGAATACTTAAAGCAGCGCGGTTCAACATAATACATTTCAGCAGTAGTTTTTGTTTGTTTTTCATAGTATACTGAGTACAGGGCAGGTATCATGAAAAACACGGGTATTATACTATTGCTGCTGTGTGTGTGCAGTGCTGCGATAGGGCAGGAGCAAGATGAGTACGGTTTTTTGCTGTTTGAACTGAACGACACTGCGTTTGTGCGTCCCGATCTTGCTGCTGAACAGCTTGACGGTCTTGCACAGACACTTTCTGATCTTGATTTGCATGACGGACAGATTCATGTCGTTGGGTACGCAGCAAAAGTCGACAATCATATCAACGAATGGGTGCTGTCCCGGGAGCGCGCACAGAAAGTTATTGACGAATTGGTGCAGCGTAATATACCGGCGCGGTATTTCGCGCCGGCTGAGGGACTCGGCTCAACCTACCGCTGGGGAAACAATCTTTCCGAACAGGAGCGGCGCAGAAATCGGCGCGTTATCGTGCTTGTTGACACGCCTCGGGTTCCCGCCGCTTTGGCGGATGAGCCGGTTGTTGCCAATACGCTGCCGCAGCTGGCTGCTGTTGCTGTGACTGATTCCGGTGCAGGAACGGAAGAAAGCGGCGCTGCCGATAGACTGGCGGCACAATCTTCCTATATTCTCATTTCTCCGCCGCTTGAAGGTATGACCGAAGAATCAACTATCAGCGATTATGAAAACATACGCCGCGAAATGACGCTGCATCCTGAATACGCAGCTCTTGCTCGGGGCGAAACGGCGTCAGCGGTCGGCGCCTCGCCGTCCGCGCAGGCAGGCTCGGCAGGTTCCGAAGCGGCGGCAGAGGGAGCCGTTTCTGACGCGCGAACAGCGCGCCGCGAGTCTTCTGGAACGGATGCGCGCACGGTCGGCTCTGACGGAGCAAACTTTGCTGCTGATGCCCGAAAAACATCTGAAACAGTATCAACGCTGTCTTCTGATGCTGCGCAGGGACAGGCAGGCATTGCTTCCTGGTCAGACGGTCTGCTGGGGTTTACACGCTGGATGCTGATTATTATCGGAATTGCCATTGCGGGCGTTATAGTGTGGAGTATCGCGTCTGTGTATATCTGCGGCAAGCGGCGCGGTGAAGATCAGCGGTCGGAATGATAGCGGCTGAGCCAGTTTCCTTTTTTGTAGTAGAGCGCCATCATGACGGCGGCTGTTGTCCAAGTAAATAGATAACCTGAAAATACCGCGACAATGTTGTGAATGAGCGCCGTTATGATGGAAACCCAGATAATGCGCAGTACACAGTAGTTGCCGACCATGATGAGCATGGGCACGCGTGTTTCTCCCGCGCCGCGGATAATACCGCTGCACACGTTTGAAAACGCGCAGAGTATGTAAAACGGCGCCATACAGTTAAGCATGATCTGTCCGTACTGGATAACGTCTGTGTCGCTGGTAAAGAATGCGAGCAGTCTTCTGCCGAAAATAACAATCAGCACAGACAGCAGCGCCGTTATAATTGCCGAAAACACGAACGACGTGCGGGCCGAGGTCTTAACGCGGTCCCACTTTTTAGCTCCGATATTCTGTCCGATAAATGTGGTGCTTGCAAGGCTGAGACTCATAAAGGGCAGGGTAACAAACGAGTCTATTTTTGTGCACGCGCTGTATCCTGCCATTGCCGCTGCGCCGAACATGTTTATCTTTGACTGTACGATAACGTTTGAAAATGAAATAACCGACTGCTGAATACCGGCAGGGAGCCCTATCTTTATAATAGAAAAGAGATGTTTCTCGTGAATGTGCAGATCGCGCGGAATGAGGCGGTAACAGTCATTGCTGCGCATAAGGGCTGTAACGACGAGCGCCGCCGACAGTATCTCAGAAAAGACGGTTCCCAGCGCGACGCCGAATACGCCGAGTTTAAAAAAGAGCACGAATACAAAATCAAGGATAATATTGCAGACGCTTGCCGCGATTAAATAGTACAGCGGCCGTTTGGAGTCTCCGACGGCTCTGAGCAGTCCTGCGCCCATATTATATATCATGAGCGCGATAATGCCTAAGAAAAAGACACGCAGATACAGTATTGACGAACTTTGTACTTCCTGCGGTGTTCCCATAAGACGGATAATGACAGGCGTCAGCAGGATGCCTGCGGCGGTGAGGATAATACCGCTGTATATCATTGCGAGCATACTGGTATGAACTACGTCATGGACAGCCTGCTTGTCCTTTGCGCCATAAAAGTGGGATATAAGCACGCCGGCTCCGGCGGCAATGCCCATAAAGAAGCCGATAATCATGTTTATGATAACGGTGCTTGAACCGACTGCCGCAAGTGCGTTCCGCCCTACGTAATTGCCGACAATGATAGAGTCAACTGTATTGTATAACTGCTGGAACAGATTGCCGATAAGCAGCGGAACAGAAAAAAACAGCAGTTGTTTCCAGATAGTGCCTTCTGTAATCGTGTTTGCGTGCTGTTGCATAAACGACCCTGTTGTGTACTTTCTTGCATAAGCATACTGTATTGCACGGTTTGCGGCAATACAGTATGCTGCGCCCGGATACGAACAGCGGCGCCGTTTATCTATACATCGCGCTGTCCTGCAGCTGTCAAAACCGGCGCATTGATTTTGTGTCAGGATGCGCCGGTTTTATGCGTGCTCTTAGTTTTTTTCAGGCGCCGTTGATTCTTCCTGCGTCTGCGTGTCTTGCTGTATTTCCGGCTGCTGCACAATGTCGTCGTCTTTTAGTTCTATGTAATAGGGATAAAAAGCGTGCCCTCTGCCCTGGATTGGACCGTTTGTAAGGCCGCACGCGGTCATAACCATGAGAAAAAACGGCGCGTTGCAGCTGTGCCCGCTCTTTTGCGAGGTGTATATTTCAGGCAGAAATTTGCGCAGATCGCCGGTAGAAACCGTTTTGCCTTTAAATGCCTGATAAGTCTGCCGCATTGCTGAAAAGGGATAGTTGATTTCGCTTTTGCCGCGTCTGTATACGATTTTGTCAGGCGTGATGGCAACGATAATAGAAACGCCGCGCTGCGGATTTGGCATTATGTCACCAACTCGGATACATCGGGATACAATGTTGTACATACTGAGCTCCTGTAATACATATGTTTTCAAGTTTGTAGCGGATAGCCTGTATCACGGTGAATAAGTATACACTATTCTGAATGTTTTTTATAGATATTATTCAATATATGTAGGTTTTTGGTATAAAAGATATGAGGCAGGATGCCGCACCGCATACAAAGGCACTATATACAAGTATATAACAGAATTGTATCAGTGTGGACAATCACTTGCTTGTATCCGATCCGGTGAATAAATAAAATACACTTGGTTCGGTATATAGTGTGCGGGTACTGGCTGATATATTTTAAATACGATATGTTATTACTAAATGTAGATGGTGGTCATACATGCTGCTCAGTTCTGATAACGGCCGAATGGTGCAGGCGTATCGCGAAATTGTAAGTTTTTGCAATGAAAATCAGGACGACTATTTTTTTCTGATTGATATACCGTCAGGCAACATGTATTTTTTTGGCAATATGGCAAAAAAATACGCGGTGCTGCAGTCAGGCAGGGAATTCTGTCTGAGCGACGAGTGGTTCCGTATCGTGTATCCGCTCGATATACCGATGCTGCATGACGATCTAGCGTCAATCCAAAGCGGTTCGCTTACAGTATATGATAAAGAATTCCGACTGATCAATAAAAAAGGGGAAATTGTCTGGGTAACCTGCCGCGGAAAAGTGCTGTTTGACGATGCGGGCTCGCCGGAACTGTTTGTCGGGCGGATGTCGGATAATGCACTAAAAAGCAAAACCGACGTGCTGACCGGCACGTTCCGTATGGAAGGGCTGCAGGAAGAAATAGCGGCGATACTGAAAAATAATATTCCCGGGTATCTGCTGCTGATCGGCATAGACAATCTGAAAGAAATCAATCTAAAAAACGGCAGAGAGTACGGCGATGAGATTCTCAAGCGCACAGCGGAATCGATAGAATACGCGGTAAACGGTATTTTCCGCGTGTATCGTTCTGTCGGCGACTGTTTTGCGGTCAATGCTATCTATGCCGACGGCATTGAAGTACAGAATATCTTTACACGCATACAAAGCCGGCTGAAAGGATACTGCACGGTTTCCGCCGCCGGCGTGCCGTTTCATATCTACAAAGTGCCTGCCGCAGACACACTGTACCAGTACGCTGAAAACACGCTCAATACAGCAAAACACGGCGGAAAGAACACGCTGCTGTTTTTTTCCGCAGAGGATTACGAAAAAGATATTGCGACGCTGCAGCTTCAGGAGGAACTGAAAGCGAGCATAGAAAACGGATTTGCAGGCTTTTCGCTCTATTATCAGCCGCAGGTTGAAATAACAACATACCGGCTGTATGGAGCGGAAGCGCTGCTGCGCTACCGTTCTCCGGTTAAAGGCCCGATTTCTCCTGCACAGTGTATTCCCATTCTTGAACACACGCGGCTTTTGTGTCCGCTAGGGATGTGGATACTGGAGACAGCGCTGAAGCAGTGCGCCGTATGGCGGCAGACAATTCCTGATTTTCATATCAGTGTAAATATGTCGTATATACAGCTGCAGGAAGAAGGTATTGCAGAAAAAGTGCTTGAAGCGGTGCGCGCCAGCGGCGTGCCGTCTCAGGCGCTTACGATAGAGCTGACCGAAAGTATGCAGTTGTTTGATTTTCCTGCAATCAACACTATTTTTCAGCAATGGAAAAAAGCTGGAATACGGATTTCGATCGATGATTTCGGTACGGGGTATTCCAGTTTCAGCAGACTGAAACTGATGGATATAAACGAAATAAAAATTGATCGGATGTTTGTAAACAGTATACAGAACAGCGCATACAATCATCGCCTGCTGTCTAATCTGCTTGAATTTGCCGATGACAACCAAATTACCGTCTGCTGTGAAGGTATTGAAACAGAAGAAGAACTTGCCGTGCTTGAAAAACTGCGCCCGTCGCTGCTGCAGGGCTTTTTGTTTTCAAAACCGTGCGACGCTGCGGTATTTGAGAGTCTGTATATCGATACCGCGAGCGAGTCGTTCAGGAGCCGCAGCGAACACGAGCAGATGCTCCGCGATAAATTCAGTGTGGAAAAGGACAGCGGCGTTCTCGGTTTGACGGAAGATGATATCGCCGTGCATATGCTGCGCGCGACAAACGACGTGTATTACCTGCGCGATACGGCAACATACGAACTGTATTTTTTGAACAGGGCGGGACAGAAATTGTTCGGCCTGCGCGATTTCAAAGGCAAACGGTGCTATGAGGCGCTGTACGGCAGAACCGAACCGTGTGAAATATGCACACGCGCGGCGCAGGAACTGCATGATTTCTGCATTTGGAATTTTAGGAACGAATACTGCGGACAAAACTTTATCTTTAAAGGCAGCGCTTTTTCATATAATGACAAACCGATGTTTGCAGGCATATTATTCGGCGGAACAAAGTATGAACTGCTGAGCCCGCAGACACGTGATCGCGTTCGTCTGGCGGAAACAGCGGTAAAGGATATGCGCCGCATCGCGGCATTTACGGATATTTCGGAATCCGTACAGGAAGCGCTGCGGACGCTTGGTGAATTCTATCAGGCAGACCATGCGTATATGATTGAATTTACGAAAGATGCCGTACAGAGCCTCTTCCGCAGCAATGAGTGGTACCGGGGTGGGACGCGTGTGCAGCCGGATAAAAAAACGGAAGTTCCGCGCGAGATTTTGCTGCGCTGGCTGTCGCTGTTTAAGCAGAATAAGTCTGTTATTATTCTGAATGTATCGGAATTAAAGGAGACGTATCCGTTTGAGTGGCAGATACTCAGTATGCGGGGTATTGCCAATTTAATCGCAACGCCTATGTATTCAGGCGGTCAGCTGCTCGCGTTTATCTGCATAGACAATCCGAAAAGCGCCATGCAGGATGACTCAATGATGCAGATAACGGCGGCGTTCCTGCTTGTGCGCCTGCGGCAGCGATACAACGAACTGCGTTATCAGCGGCTGCTGTCTGAAAAATCAAGCAGTATCCTGCGGCTGACCGGTATCGGGCTGTGGCAGCTTGAATTAAATGAGGAACGCCGGCAGTACGCGCTTATCTGCGATGATACGCTTTTGTCGCTGCTTGGTATTACGGATGTGTTTTCAGGCGAGGCTTGTTACCGGTTCTGGTACGCGCGGATTGGCGACGGCTACTATTCCTACGTAACGCAGGCAATGCAGGCCATGATGGATTCGCAGAAAACGGTTGAGCTTATGTATACGTGGAAACACCCTGCAGCAGGCGATGTGCAGATACGCTGTATCGGTTCCCGCGCGGCTGACCAGGGCGATATGATATGCCTGCAGGGGCAGATGGAGATTGTCAGCGGCATGACGCGCCTGTCTCCTGTGTTTGACTATCAGCTGCCTGATATTTTTGAATTCAATGAATCGAGCAAAACTATTTTTTTTCATTCAAATCGAACGCTGATTGCCGGAGAAGAGCTGCGTGAAGAACATTTCCCGGATTGCTGGATACAGAGCGGCATTGTGCATGAGCAATGCGCGGTTATGTTCAGGCGCTTTTTTTCCCGTATCCGGTTAAAGAAAGACTCAGAGATGCCGCGGATTCTGCTGAAAACAAAAAACGGTTCATATGCGTACTTCCGCTTGTCGCTCCGGCATCTCGGATTTGAAGCGCGCGATTTGGACGCTGTTATTATCAAGATTGAGCGCTGGCACAAACAACCTGCAGTGAAGGCGTCATGCAGCGGAAATTGCCAGGTATAAAAAAAGGCTGATTCCCGATTGCCGGAATCAGCCATATCGGGCAACCCGGATTTGAACCGGGGACCCCAAGTCCCCCAGACTTGTACGCTAACCAACTGCGCTATTGCCCGTGTATATAGTAAGTGTTACAGACTATAGCGTATCGCGGCTAAATAGTCAAGGTCTTGCCTTGACAGCTCAGCGCCGCGTCATTATTGACAATCTGTTAAGTGTTTTTATACTATTTTAACGCATTTTTATGGGACAAGGAGTCGGTTGTTTATGGACACATCACGGATAACGATACTGGATTCAACGCTTCGCGATGGGGCCCAGGGCGGCGGCATTAGTTTTTCGGTGCAGGACAAACTGCACATCGTGCAGACGCTTGACGAGCTCGGCGTTTCATATATAGAAGCGGGCAATCCTGGTTCCAACCCGAAAGATCTTGAGTTTTTTCAGGCTGTTCAAAAACTTTCGCTTTCACACGCGCAGGTGGCGGCGTTCGGTTCCACGCGGCGCAAAGATATTTCGTGCGCGGAAGACGCCAATTTGCAGAGCCTGCTTGCCGCAGATACCGAAACGGTTGTTGTGTTCGGAAAAACGTGGGATTTTCATGTAACCGATATTCTGCACACATCGCTTAAAGAGAATCTGACAATGATACGCGACACGGTGCGGTTTTTGAAAGATGCGGGCCGCACAGTTATCTATGACGCGGAGCATTTTTTTGACGCGTATAAGGCAAACTCAGACTACGCGATGCAGACGCTTGAGGCGGCGGCCGACGGCGGTGCGTGCGTGCTGTGCCTGTGCGAGACAAACGGCGGAATGCTTCCGCTCGACGTACGCAATATGACGGAGGCGGTGGTGCGCAGGTTCGGCAGCACGGTGCAGGTGGGCATACACACGCACAATGACGGCGGGCTCGCGGTTGCCAACTCGCTGCTCGCGGTGGAAGGCGGCGCGCTGCACGTACAGGGCACGATACTGGGATTCGGAGAGCGAACCGGCAACGCTAATTTATCTACTATTATTGCTGACCTTGAATTGAAGATGCAGCGCCGCTGTCTGCCTGACGGCAAACTTGCGGAACTCGCGCCGCTGTGCCGCCGCGTTGCAGAAATAGCGAACATCACGCTTGACGCCGGTATGCCGTATGTGGGCGCAAGCGCGTTCGCGCATAAAGCCGGTATGCACATCGATGCGGTTACTAAAAATCCCGCTGCGTATGAGCATGTCGCGCCTGAACTTGTCGGAAACGACCGCACGTTCCTGATGAGCGAGGTTGCCGGCCGCTCGACAATTCTTGAAAAGATACGCAGGTTTGATGCCTCCGTAACAAAAAACAGCAAGATTGTGGGCGAAATTGTAAACCGCATCAAGAAACTGGAACACGACGGGTATCAGTTTGAAGGCGCGGAAGGCAGTTTTGAGCTTTTGGTGCGCAAGAGCATCGGCAAGTATCAGCCGTTCTTTCAGCTGCATTATTACAAAACGCTCGGGGAGCGCCCGTGCCTCGATGAAGATCTGTGTTCGTTTGCGCAGCTTAAAATAGAAGTTGACGGGCAGCTTGAAGTAACCGCCGGAGAAGGCGACGGACCGGTGCACGCGCTCGACGTGGCGCTGCGCAAGGCGCTGGAACGCTTTTATCCGAGCGTTTCACAGATCAGGCTTACGGACTATAAAGTGCGCGTGCTCGGCTCTTCGTCGGCAACGGCGTCAAAAGTGCGCGTGCTTATTGAAAGCACCGACGGGCGCGATTCCTGGGCGACTGTCGGTGTTTCAGCCGATATCGTGGAAGCATCGTGGCTTGCGCTTGTCGATTCGTTTGAGTACAAGCTGATAAAAGATCTGGAACGCCGCTACCGCAGCTTTCTGTAAGCACTCAACGTTTTGAAACTGCCCGTCAATCGTGCGGTTATAAATCCGCCGTGCCGCGGTTCAGCTATCAGTCTTACGGCAGACAGCTGACCTGTGCTTGGAGCGCAGCGACAAGCCCAGCCCTCAGGTTTGCCGCTAGAATAAGAAAGAAAACGCGCACATGCAAACGCAGAAATCAAAACGCAGCAGCCCTGCAAAAAACGTGCGCGTGTGCGAACGCAAAAACACTCCCGCGGGGGAACCCCTCAAAGAAAATCTCCATGTATAGACAAAGACGCAGCGTTCGGATACTATTAAATAATACTATCAGGTTTTTACTGTTGTTAAAGTATAGAAATATATTGCGGAGGCATTAATTAATGAATTATAACATTGCGCTTATTCCCGGAGACGGAATCGGCCCCGACATTGTGGCAGCCGGCGTGCGGGTGCTCGACGCGGTGGCCGCAAAGTTCGGACACACGTTTTCATATACTTCGCTGCTTGCCGGAGGTGCGGCGATTGACGCAACGGGCAATCCGCTGCCCGCGGAGACGCTCGCTGCGTGCCAGGCGAGCGACGCCGTGCTCCTCGGCGCGGTGGGCGGCCCCAAGTGGGATAGCGTTCCCGGCAATCTGCGCCCCGAAAAGGCGCTTTTGGGGCTGCGCGGCGGGTTAAAAGTATACGCCAACCTGCGCCCGGCAGTGATGTTCAAGCAGCTTGCAGACGCCTGTCCGCTCAAAAAAGAGATTGTGGGAGACGGCCTTGACATTCTTATCGTGCGGGAACTCACCGGCGGCATTTATTTTGGAGAACGCGGTCGCGATGCAGATAACACCAAAGCGTGGGACACGGAGCTGTACACGGTGCCCGAGATAGAGCGCATCCTTCGCATTGGATTCTCTTCCGCACAGAAGCGCAGAAAGCGGCTGTGTGTTGTCGATAAAGCCAATATCCTTGAATCAAGCAGACTGTGGCGGGAAGTCGCCGAACGGATTAAAGGCGAGTATGCAGATGTAGAGCTGTCGTATATGTATGTGGACAATGCGGCGATGCAGCTTGTGCGCTGTCCGGGGCAGTTTGACGTTATTGCAACAAGCAATATGTTCGGCGATATTCTTTCCGACGAGGCGAGTCAGATTACCGGTTCAATCGGCATGCTCGCGTCGGCATCGCTGGGCGACGGCAGCGGTCCCGGGCTGTATGAGCCGATTCACGGTTCCGCTCCCGACATTGCGGGGCAGGACAAGGCGAACCCGCTTGCGACGATTCTGTCATGCG
>DXHG01000174.1 GCA_019113455.1 Candidatus Treponema faecavium
GTTAAAGCCTGATACGCCCCGCACGGGGTCTGCAACCGGCGTGCTGCTGTATCCAAACAGCGTGCCTGATGTGCCGAGGCTGATGGTAAGCACGCCGTCCCGCACCGTACCGGTGCCAATTGCGCTCATCATATTGTCGCCGCCGCCGGAAGAAACCGGTATGCCTGCAGGGATTCCAAACGCTGCGGCGGCTTTTTCAGACACGTATCCGCAGGGCTTTTCCGACGCCGAAACCGGCGGCAGTAAGCCATACAGCCGCGGGTCAATACAATCGCACATCTTTTTTGACCACTGCTTTGCTGCTCCGTTATACAGCGCTGTTCCCGACGCATCCCCGTTTTCGGCGGCGTACGCGCCGCATAACAGATAATTCAGGTAATTATGCGGAAGCATAACATAGCGCAGCCGCTCAAACGCTTCCGGATGGTGCCGTTTAAGCCAGAGAATCTTTGGCGCGGTAAAGCCCGGAAGCATCAAATTGCCCGTTTCCCGGATAACAGCGTCATTGCCTCCGGCGGCGTCGGTGATAATACTGCACTCTTCGGCAGTCGTTGTGTCGTTCCACAGCTTTACGTTATACAGCGCCGTACCGTTCTCATCGAGTGCGACAAGCCCATGCTGATGGCCCGACACACCTATCGCAGCAATACTCGCCTTCTGTTCAGCAGAAAACGCGGCGAAACACTCGGCAAGCGCCGCTTCATACCATTCCGTTTTCTGTTCGCGCGTACCGTCATTTTCAGCGATAAGCGCTACCGGCACCTGCGCCTTTGCGATAATCTTTTTTGTCTGCCACTCATAGAGCATTGTTTTTATGCTCTGAGTTCCCATGTCAATGCCTGCGACTGTCCGCATCAATCATAAACCTCCTTTAATTCTTAACTCGTTTTTTTGAAAGTACGTCGAATACGACCGCAAACAACAATACAAGCCCTTTTACAACACGCTGCCAGTTCGCGTCAATACCCATAATCGACATGCCGTTATTCAAAACCCCCATAAAAATAGCGCCGATTACAGCTCCGCCGACAGTACCGGTGCCGCCGTACGCAGAAGCGCCGCCGATATAACACGCGCCGATTGCGTCCATTTCGTAGTTTGTTCCTGCCGTCGGAGAAGCCGAATTAAACCGTCCCACGCAGGCAAGTGCCGCCACGGCAGACAGAAAGCCCATGTTGGTATAGGCAAAAAATAGAACCTTATCGGTATTGATGCCGGAAAGGCGCGCAGCTTTTTCATTGCCACCCATCGCATACAGATACCGGCCGGGAACGGTTTTCTGCGTGTAGTAACTGTATCCAAGCACAATCACCACGAGCAGAATAAGAATCACCGGAAAGCCTTTATTCATGCTTAAAAGCCACGACAAAAGCATAACAACGGCAGAAATAAGCACAGTACGCGCGATAAAGAATACAGATGACTCTACCGCATAATTCCTGCGGAGCTTTTTTATTCGCCCTGCGACAGAAACAGCTATAAAGATGACGCATGCAACCGTACCGATAGCAATCGTTATTGCCATAACGGCGGCCTTATCCTCAAGATTCGGTACAAAGCTCGTAAAATACCGCAAATACTCATCGGGGAACGGAGAAATCGTCAGTCCGTTGAGAATCAGCAGCGCAACGCCGCGCCAGAGCAGCATGCCGGTCAGCGTAACGATAAACGCGGGAATTCTGATAAACGCAATCCAGAAACCCTGCCATGCGCCGATACAGATACCAGCCATAAGGCATAGAATAATAGAAACATACACATTCAGATGCATGTTGACAATCAGCGTGCCGGCAAGCGCCCCCACCATCGCGACGACAGAACCAACAGACAAATCGATATTGCCGCCGGTGAGAATACACAGCAGCATACCCGTCGCCAGAATAACGACATACGCATTCTGGCTGATAATGTTTGAAATATTGAGCGGATCAAACAGAGACCCGCGTCCGGTTACCAGTATCAGCGCCTGAAACAGCAGCATAAGCACGACAAGCGCAATCAGCATACTGTTTTTCTGTAAACTCTTTTTTATCATGTCTGAACCAGTCATTCATATTCTCCTCTATGTATAATAATAAAAACGCCGCGCAGGCCGTTCAGTACTGCAGCCGCTCGCTCAGGAACCAGCTCCGCTGTTTTGCAGAATACAGGACATAATCGATTCCTGTGTCGCTTCATCTTTAGCAAGCTCGCCGACGATGCGCCCTTCATTCATAACGTATATGCGGTCGCACATTCCCAGCAGTTCCGGCATTTCAGACGAAATCATCAGCACGCTTTTGCCTTCCGCAACAAGATCGTTGATAATACAGTATATCTCGTATTTCGCCCCGACATCGATGCCGCGCGTCGGCTCGTCAAGGATGAGAATCTCAGGGTCAGTGAACATCCATTTACTCAGCAGCACCTTCTGCTGATTGCCGCCGGAAAGATTGCCGGCCAGCTGATCGATGCTGGAACATTTCGTATGCAGTTTCTCACGATATTCTTCGGCGACCCTGCGTTCTAAATCCGGGTCGAGTATGTTCCGGCGGCTCACCTTATCAAGTTTTGCAAGAGTCGTATTTGTCGCAATGGAATCGCTGAGAACAAGCCCGTTGCCTTTTCTGTCTTCCGTAACATAAGCCAGATGATGATCAATCGCCGAGCGTACTGAATGCATATGCACTTCTTTTCCGTTCAGAAACACCTGCCCTGAAACATCACGGCCGTAGCTGCGCCCAAACACGCTCATCGCCATTTCCGTGCGTCCGGCTCCAATGAGACCGGCAATGCCGACAACTTCTCCGCTACGCACATTTAGGCTGATATTGTCGCAGACCTTCCTGTTTTCATATAACGGATGATACACCGTCCAGTTTTTTATCTCCAGAGAGACGTTTCCGATAGAACTCGTACGCTTAGGGAACCGATCCGTCAGATCGCGGCCTACCATCGCGCTGATAATGACATCTTCATTAAAGCTCTCATGTTTTTTATCTAAAGTCCGTATCGTCTGACCGTCTCTGATAACCGTAATGCGGTCAGCGACATAAGACACTTCATTCAATTTATGGGAAATAATAATAGAAGTCATGCCGTCGGCCTTGAAACGAAGCAGCAGATCCAAAAGCGCCTTTGAATCTGTTTCGTTCAAAGAAGCCGTCGGTTCGTCAAGAATAAGCAGTTTTACATTCTTTGCAAGCGCCTTTGCAATTTCCACTAGCTGCTGTTTACCGATACCTATATCCTTTATCAGCGTGTGCGGCGATTCATGCAGCCCCACCATATCCAATAAAGACGCCGCCAGCTGATATGTCTCATCCCAGTTAATGCCGCTCCAGGTTTTGCGCTCATTGCCCAGAAACATGTTTTCGCCGACAGACAGAAACGGCACAAGCGCCAGCTCCTGATGAATAATGACAATGCCTTTGTCTTCACTGTCTTTGATTGTATTAAACCGGCATATCTCCCCGTTGTACAGAATATCGCCCGTATAGGAACCAAATGGATAAATACCGCTGAGCACATTCATCAGCGTTGATTTTCCCGCCCCGTTTTCGCCGACAAGCGCGTGAATCTCGCCTTCCTCAATCTGTAAGTTTACATCGTCCAGCGCCTTTACTCCGGGAAACGTTTTTGTAATAGAACGCATTTCAAGCAGCGTGTTTGCCATACCACCTCCTGAATTAACACCAGCAAGACCGATAACGCAAGAAGCTGCCCCCAAACAGGGGACAGCACTCTCTGCATTTTCACGCTACAGCGCAACGTCTGCTTCTGTATAGTAACCGCTGTCGATCAGCATTTCCTTATAGTTATCGATAGTGACGGCAACCGGATCGCACAGGAACGAAGGAATAATACCCGTACCGTTGTCATAGGTTTCGCGGTCGTTGATATCGACCGGGGTACCCTTAACGATAGCGTCAACCATCTCGACAACCTTTGCCGCAAGCGTCCGTGTATCCTTGAACACGGACATCGCCTGATAACCGCGGATCATGTTCTTTACCGACGGCTTATCGCAGTCCTGACCGGTAATAACGGGAATGTTTTCTTCCGTATAGCCGACTGCAAGCAGCGCGTTGGTAACGCCGTTCGCGACGGAGTCGTTTGAACACAGCACCGCGTCAAGCTGATTGCTTGACGGGCCATACTGATTGGCAGAAATAATGTTTTCCATGCGCTTCTGCGCTTCTTCTGTCGACCAGTTCAGCGTTGAACACTGCGCAAGCGTCGTCTGACCGGAACGGACAATCACTTTGCCGCTGTCAATATACGGGCGAAGAATATCCATCGCGCCACCGTAGAAGAAATTCGTGTTGTTGTCATCGGTAGGACCGGTGAAAATCTCCATGTAGAACGGACCGGGTTCCGTATCAAGCTGCAGCGCGTCGCGAATATAAGAACCCTGCGTCAGACCCACACGGTAGTTGTCAAATGTTGCATAATAGGACACGGCGTCGCTGTTCATAATCAGGCGATCGTACGCGATAACCGGAATGCCGCGGTCTTTCGCGCCTTTGAGCGCCTCGGTCAGCGCGGAACCATCGATAGCGGCAACAACAAGCACCTTGCAGTTTCCCATAATCATGTTTTCAATCTGGGAAACCTGCGTCGGAATGTCGTTATCGCCTGCATACTGCAGATCTACCTGATACCCGGCCTTCTCAAGTTCCGCCTTCATGTTGCTTCCGTCCTGATTCCAGCGCTGCAGACTCTGCGTAGGCATTGAAACACCGACTTTGATCGCTCCGGAATCCTGACTGCCTCCGGCAAATACGCTTGCGCTCAGCAGCAAACCGGCGGCAGCAGACACGATTCTTTTCATCATCTTTTCCTCCTAAGTAATCCAATTCACAAAGAATTGATATGCATAACATGTGCTCGAGCACATGTTACATACTAATATGGCGTTCATTCATTGTCAAGAGATTTTTTTCCGTTTTTACATTTTTATCCGCGCGCGGCGCGTCTCTGCCATCCGCATCCATTCCGCCCCCTGAAAAGCCGCCTGCCAGCGGCAATACACACCAGCGTGCCCGCATATCACAGGAACATGATAAACTCAAACTTTTCCCGATTGCAAATAAGAATTTTGCCATTTATCCGGTAAGAATTTTGCCGTCGGCCGGCGAGACACTTGCAATCGGCAAACTAAAAATTTGCCATCGGCAAGTGCGCCATTTGCCATCGGCCAGTGAGACAAAAGCCGTCGGCAAATTTCATACCCTAATAAACGGCAAATTTGAAATTTGCCAGTGGCAAACCTGCAAAGTTACCGTCTATGCAAGTTTTAGGGCGCAATGCGCCCTAAAACTTGGCAGCTTGCCGCGCGCGGCAAGCATCAGTGCTGGTGAGGAGGGTGTACGCTTACTGCTCGGACTAAGTCCTCGCAGTAAGCTGGCAGTTTTTGAGGCTGTGCCTCAAAACTGCGACTAACAACCCACAGTGCTGGAGGAGAGGGAG
>DXHG01000175.1 GCA_019113455.1 Candidatus Treponema faecavium
TCTCTCCCTCCCCAGAAAAGCGAATTACAGAGAATAAGAAAGAAAAAGCCGCGTGCACACGTAGTAAACACCCCGCAATGGACTGCAAACCTGCCGCCGCACGTGCCGCGTGCAGAGTAAACGCCGCTGCGCTGCCGCGCGCGTATTGCCGGAAGAAGCATGGCGGTGTATAACACGGTATAACCTTTTACGCATAAGGAGCGCGTATACAATGGAACTCGTGTGGAAAAAAGCATCGGCGGCTGATTTGGAGCTGCTCACGGAAAGCAGGGTAGAGACGCTGCGGGCAGCGAACGGTCTTTCCGCTGATGCTGATATGGAAGCAGTGCGCGCGGCGTCGCGCCGCTATTACGCGCAGGCGCTCGCGTGCGGAACACACGCCGCGTATCTCGTGTTTGACGGCGAAAAGCTTGTGGGAACAGGCGGCGTAAGTTTTTTTGAAGTGATGCCGACGGTGTGCAGCCCGAGCGGAAAAAAAGCATACATCATGAACATGTACACGCATCCTCTGTACCGGCGGCGGGGAATCGCCAAAAAAACGCTTGACCTGCTGATAGCGGAAAGCCGCGCTCATGGAGCGGATTCCGTCTCGCTTGAAGCGACTGCCATGGGGCGGCCGCTGTACGAGTCATACGGGTTTACCGCGATGGAGCATGAAATGGAATATGTGCTGTAATGCCTGCATATCCGCGCACACTGAGTACAATCACGTTGACAACCCTTTTGTGATAACCGTACAATATATACCATGATTCCCGATTATCAATCCTGTATGCTGCCGCTTCTTGAGTTTGCAGCTGATAAAAAAGAGCACCGTTTTTCGGAAGCGGTTGATGCTTTGTCGTTTCGGTTTCATTTGACAGAAGAAGAATGTCGGCAGCTGCTTCCTTCAAAAAGCCAGAATGTCATGGCAAATCGCGTAGGCTGGGCATGTTCGTATATGAAAAAAGCAGGGCTTCTGCAATCGTCTAATCGTGGTTGTTTTCGCATTACAGATCGCGGGACGGCTGTTTTGACTTCAAAACCCAAGCAGCTGAAGACAAAAGACTTAATGCAGTTTGAAGAATTTAAACTTTTTATAAAACGGAGCAGCGGTAAATCATCTGGAAAGACATTATTGCCTGCTGAAGTGGAAGAAATTACACCGAAAGAAATGATAGAAACCGGATATGCAAAACTGTCCGAAAACCTTGCCGATGAACTGCTTCAGAAAATAGGAGAATGTACGCCGGCTTTTTTTGAACGGCTTGTCGTTGATTTGCTGGTTCGTATGGGATACGGAGGTTCTTTTAAAGAAGCTGCTCAGATTGTTGGGAAATCCAGCGATGAAGGAATTGACGGTGTCATAAAAGAAGATAAACTGGGGTTAGATACTATTTATATTCAGGCAAAACGCTGGAAAGGAGCCGTTGGGCGTCCTGAAATTCAAAAGTTTGCCGGTGCCCTTTTGGGACAGCAGGCCGCAAAAGGCGTTTTTATGACTACCGGATTATTTACTAAAGAGGCAGAAGAATACGCCGCTCGGGTTGACCGGAAAGTAGTGCTTATTGACGGCCAAACGCTTGCTGCGTTAATGATTGAGTATAAAGTGGGCGTCAGTATTGCACAGACATACGAAATAAATAAGATTGACCTTGATTATTTTGAAGAATAACTATCCTGTATAACAGGATACGGCGGCGAATCTGTCTTTCCTGAATCCGCCGCGTATCGCTCATTCTGCAAAATAGGCGGTGATTTCTTTCATGCGCGCACTCTGCGCAACATGGAACGGACAGCGCCGGTCGCAGCGGCCGCACGCGATGCAGTCTGCGGCGGTTTTATCAAGCTTTTTATAATGGCTTGCCGCCATATCGTCTCCGGCGGCGGCAAGGTCATAGTATTTGTTGACAAGCCCAATATTGATTCCCTGCGGGCACGGCTGGCAGTGATTGCAGTACACGCACGAGCCTTTCGCGTCTTTAGGCGTGAATGTGCCGAGCACGGAGTAATCACGCTCTTCTTCGCTCGTATCAAAAAAAGCGAGCAGCGTCTTGACATCCTCCGTGTTCCTGATGCCGGGCAGTACGGTAAGCACGCCGGGTTTGTCGAGCGCGTACTGGATGCACTGCGCCGCCGTGAGCGCCTGTCCGAACGGAGACGTGCCCGCGTCCAAAAGCTGCCCGCCTGAAAACGGCTTCATCACGGAAATGCCGATTCCCGCCGCCTCGCAGCGCCGGTAGAGCGCCATTCGTTGCGCCGCACTGCCGTTTGCAAATTCGCCGTGCTGGTAGTCGTAAGCGGCGTTGATCGAAAACATCAGCTGTTCGGGAAGACCTGAGTCAAGAATCTCGTTTGCCACCGCGGGCGTATGCGTGGAAAGCCCGATATGGCGCACCACGCCTGAATCTTTCAGTTTAAGCAGGTAGTCAAGTACGCCGTTTTTCTGATACGTCTGCCAGTCCGCCGCCGTATCCAAACAGTGGATAAAGCCGAAATCGATGTAGTCAGTACGCAGTTCCCTGAGCTGCCAGTCAATCTGGCGCTTTATTGTTTCCAGATCAGTTGTCCAGCCGTATTCACCGGTTTCGTAATTCGCGCCGAAGTGAATCTGATAGTACATACGATCGCGCGTGCCTGAAAATGCCGTACCGAAGTATCCGAATGTTTTTGCGCCCGCGGTTGCCAAATCGGCATAATTAAAGCCGTGTTCCTGCGCGAACACGAGGGCGGCGACAGCGTCTTTTTCGTCAGCCTCGGCGATATATGCGGTACCGATGCCCAACACGCTGATGCTGTCTCCGGTTTTAGGATGAATCCGGTATTCCATGATGTGCGCTCCTGTATTTACGGTAATATAGCCTTATAATATAGAAGATAGATTTGTTATATCAGCTTGCCGCGTATTCTGCAAGTACATGCGGCATGTGTGCGGGAGCAGACATGCAGTTTGCCGGCGGCAGCCTGCCGCCTCGCGGCAAGCTTTCAGGTTTGAGTCAATGCCGCAAATTTACAGACAATATTCGTATGAACGCATCAGCAGAACAGCGTAAAAATTTGCCGATGGCTAATTTTATATTTGCCATCGGCGAATTGCTCAAACCCGCGTACAAACGCAAACCACCCTGCGGAGATCTGCAGGAAAAAAAACGCGTGCGCGCAAACCGCAGCAGCCAAACCGCAGCAGCAGGCATGTTGCAAACACTCAGGTTATGCTATACTGCACAAAAACGAGGAGCCACAGCTTGTATGGAACTGCGGGTTTTGCATTATTTTTTGGCGGTAGCGCGTGAACAAAATATTACGGCGGCAGCCGAATCGCTGCATCTGTCTCAGCCCACACTGTCGACACAGCTTAAAGCGCTTGAGGAGGAGCTGGGCAAACAGCTTTTGGTGCGGGGTGTTAAAGGCTCGCGGAAAGTAACGCTTACCGAAGCAGGCGTTATTCTTCGCAACCGCGCCGAAGAACTGTTTGAACTGGTTCAAAAGACCGAACACGAAATCGCCCTTTCGGGAAACACGGTTGCCGGAGACGTTTATATCGGCGCGGGAGAGACGCAGATTGTGCGGCTTTTGGCAAAAACGGCTAAAACGCTCCATGACGCGCATCCCGATATCCGGTATCATCTGTTCAGCGGCAACGCGGCGTCGGTGCTGGAGCAGCTTGATAAAGGCCTGCTCGATTTCGCCCTTATCTGCGGCGAAGCGGAAGACGCCGATACGTATGAGTCTGTGCCGATTCCACTGAAAGACCGGTGGGGCGTGCTTATGAGAACGGATGCGGAACTCGCGTCAAAAACCTGCATCTGCGCGCAGGACCTGCAGGGAAAACCGCTTATCCTTTCCGCGCAGAAGTCGTCCGCCGCTCCCGTTGCCGAATGGCTGCAGAAAGGCAGCAGCCGGCTTACCATTGCGGCAACGTATAACCTGCTGTTTAACGCTTCGCTTCTGACAAGCGAAGGTCTTGGGTATGCGATCTGCCTTGAGCGGCTGGTCGATACGGGCGCCGGAACGAATCTGTGTTTTAAGCCGTTGTATCCTGAACTTACGTCGTCCGCGTCGCTGGTATGGAAAAAGTACCGTTTATTTTCCAAGGCCGCGGAGCGGTTCCGCGAGGTTTTTCTGGAGCTTTTGGCAGGCGTTTGCGTATAACGGCTTGCGGCGGAGTTTGCTGTGCCGAGACTGCTGCGGGGTGGGTTTAAGACACAGCCGGCATACAGAACGGGCGCACCGGCGCGCGTGTATAAGTTTGTATTTTTCCCTTAACTGTACTGCCGACGCGCCGATATTATATATGATTGTATATTCTTTGGGCAGCCGCACAGCCTACTTGACTGTACGGTTGCAAGTGTACAAAATAAAGGGATGATAGAAGTTATGCGCCTTGACGGCAAGCGGTACTGGATAAATCCGCATCAGATCGAGAGCATCGAAACTAATCCCGATGTTACATTATGTATGTTGTCCGGCAAGCACGTGGTGGTGCGGAATTCTCCTGAAGACGTTATTCAGAAGATTATTGAATACCGCCGCTTGATCGGAGCATTCAAAAACGAGGAATAGTTCTATGGATTTGGCGACTATAATTGGTCTCGTCGGCGGTACTGCCTGTGTCGTAATGTCTATTCTGACATCGGGCGGTACTCTTATGGGCGTTGTCGATATTCCGTCCGTATTCATGACGATCGGCGGTTCTTACATGGCGCTGATGATTGTCGCGCCGTTAAAAAAAGCGCTCGGCGTGTTCGCCATCATGGGACGGGCGTTTAAGATACCGGATTTCGGCGAGCGGACGCTGGTGCAGAACATGGTCGCTTTATCCGAAAAGGCGCGGCGCGAGGGTATTCTTGCGCTCGAAGAAGGGCTTGAGGATCTTGACGACGAGTTCATGAAGACGGGGCTGCGCCTGGTGGTCGACGGCACCGACGGCGCGGTTATCAGGGGCATTCTTGAAAACGAGATGAACTGCATTGAATCGCGCCACATGGAATGGCTCAATATCATTGCCCAGTGGTCGGGATACGCGCCCGGTTTCGGTATGACCGGTACGGTTGTCGGTCTGATTGGTATGCTTCGCAACATGGAAGATACGTCGTCTATCGGTCCCAACATGGCGGTCGCGCTTATCACGACGCTGTACGGCGCGCTGATGGCTAACTGGCTTATCGCGCCGTTCGGACAGAAGCTGCAGGCGCATCACAATGACGAAATGCGCGTAAAAGAAATGATTGTCGAAGGCGTGCTTTCGATTCAGGCGGGAGACAACCCGCGTATTCTTGCGATGAAGCTTTTGACATATCTGGATCCCAAGACGAGAAAAGCCATTGAAAGCGATGTTCTCAAGGACTAAGGTGCAGGCGTATGGCAAGAGAACGAAAAGAACCCGATAAGCCGTCAACCGCGTGGCAGGGTACGTACGGAGACATGATCACGCTGATGCTCTGCTTCTTTGTCATGCTGTATAACCCGACAGAGATAGACGCAGTGCAGATGGCAGCTCTTACCGCATCGCTTCAGGGAGATCCCACCGCCGGCGGTCAGTCGCTGTCTGCCGGACGGCTGGCTGATTTGGGCAATACGGTCAACAGCCTGCCGGCGCTCGATAAGGGAAAATCGCTTGGTCTGGCTGTCAAGCGGGCGGTGAGTTTGTTTGCGCCTGATGTTAAATCAAGCAGGATAACGCTTACAAGCGATGAGCGCGGGCTTATCATTACGCTTGCTTCGGACGCGTTTTTTAAGCAGGGGAGCGCTGACCTTGATATTGACGCGACGCGCGATACGATGCTGCGGCTTGCGCAGTTCCTTTCGTCGGATGAGCTTAAAGGGCGGCGTTTCCGGATAGAGGGGCATACCGACAATACGCCGGTTACCGGCACGGAGTTCCCCAGCAACTGGGAGCTGTCCACAGCGCGGGCTGTAAACGTGCTGCATTATTTGGCTGATTTTGGCGTTGATGAGTCTCAGTTTTCCGTTGCCGGTTATGCGGACACGAGACCAAAGTTTTCGGACGACACTGCTGAAGGCAGAGCATATAACCGTCGTGTAGACATCATTATTCTGGATGATGGTCATTTCTGATGACAGACATTTGTAATGTCTCAGACATTTGTAATGTCTCAGACATTTGTAATGTCTCAGTCATTTGTAATGTCTCAGTCATTTGTAATGATGATCATTTTTAACGCTGCATTTGAAACAAGGAAGGTTGTTTATGGCTGATGAAGATTTAGACATGGGTGAAGAGACTACCAGCACCGCGCCTGCGAAAAAAGGGCTTATGGGCGGTTTCCTGCCTATGCTTCTTAAATGGATAGCTATTGCAATTGGCGCGATTATAGTAATTGTAACGGTCGTCGTGATTACGCTGAACGTTATGGGCGGCAATACGACTGCGCAGCAGACAATACCGATTGCCGAAGAGTATTCCGGCAGGCGCGAGACGCTTGACTGGTTCCAGGCGGTCGGTACTATCCGCACGCGTACAAGCGACGCTGTTCCTGCAAGCGTAATGGTGGAAGTTGTGCTTGGATACAGAAAAGAGGACAAGGCTGCCTCCACAGAAATAACGGAGCGTCTTGTTGAAATAAAGGATTTTCTGCGCCGGTATTTTACCGAAAAAACGGCGGCTGAGCTGCAGCCGATGAACGAAGAAAAGCTCAAGATTGAGATTCGCAATGCTATAAACGATGATATTTTGAGCAATTCTAAAATCAGAGACGTTCGGTTCCTCAGTTTAGAAGTGATCGAGCAATAGTAAAGGTACATCATGAACGAAGTTCTGTCTCAGGATGAAATAGACCAGCTGCTGCAGGCAATCAGTTCCGGAGAAACGGAAGCCAGCGATGACTTTAAGCCGGTCAACGATACACGCAAGATCAAGATTTACGATTTTAAGCGTCCGGATAAGTTTTCCAAGGAACAAATCCGAACGATCTCGATCATGCATGAAACGTTTGCGCGTTTGACAACGACGAGTTTGTCTGCTCAGCTGCGCAGTATTGTGCATGTCCATGTTGCGTCTGTCGATCAGCTGACATATGAGGAATTTATCCGGTCTATTCCGACGCCGACAACATTGGCTGTTATCAATATGGATCCGCTGAAAGGCAACGCGATTCTTGAGATAGATCCCGCCATCACGTTTTCGATGATTGACCGTTTGTTCGGCGGCACAGGACAGGGCGGCGCAAAGGTACAGCGAGATCTGACTGATATAGAGCAGTCGGTTATGGAAGGCATTATCGTCCGTATCCTGGCAAATATGCGCGAAGCGTGGACGCAGGTAATCGATCTGCGCCCGCGGCTTGCTCAGATAGAAACAAATCCGCAGTTTGCGCAGATTGTGGCTCCATCTGAAATGGTCGTGCTTGTAACGCTTGAAACGAAAGTGGGCGATGAAGAAGGTATGGTGAATTTCTGTATCCCGTATATCACGATTGAGCCGATTATTTCCAAGCTGTCAAGCCAGTTCTGGTTTTCATCGATCAGGCGCAGCTCCACAACGCAGTATCTGGGCGTGCTGAAAGAAAAGCTGTCTGACGTTGCGATGGATGTCGTTGCGGAAATCGGTTCAATCGAGCTGCCTATTCGTGATGTTTTGGCTTTACAGGTCAATGATATTGTCCGATTATCTAATGTGAAGATTACCGACCCGCTTACGCTGAGTGTCGGAAGCAAAAAGAAATTTTACTGTCAGCCCGGCGTTATTGGCAAAAAGATGGCTGTGCAGATAACTGGAAAAATTGCACAGGCTGAAGAGGATGAGCTTGATCAGCTTGATGCAGAAGGAGACGAATCATATGAGTGATGGCGCTATATCACAAGATGAAATAGATGCATTGTTATCCGGTGTTGATATGGGTGGAATGGGAGCATCGGCTCCTGCTGCGCCGTCGGCTCATACTGATACAGGCGCGCTTTCGGAGTTTTTTTCCAGCCTGAAAGATACCTTTGCGCAGAGTTTAACGACAATTACGGGCAGCCAGGCTTCTGTATCTGCGCCGCAGACTGAAACAACAGCCAGGGATGCTTTCCTTGCAGAGCTGCCTGACGAAGTGGTTGTCGTTGAATCTCCGTTTTCTTCGGTGCTGCAGGGCGCGCATACGTTTGTGCTGACCGTTGATTTTGCAAAAAAGATTATCGGGTTAATCAATAAGGAAGACGGGGCGGAACTTGATGAAATGGGGCTTTCCGTTGTATCTGAAGTCATTTCTCAGCAGATAGGCTCAGAGATAACGGAATTATCAAAGAAGCCCGGTCTGAACGGATTAGCGAGCGACCCTGCGTCAGCGGCGAGTGTCTCAAAAGCTATGGTTCAGCTGCCTGACGGCCAGTTTACATTATTGGCGTATCCTGTTACTCTAGACGGTGTGCAGAGTACGATGTGGGAAGTGATTGCAAAGAATCCTTCTGATCGTATCATTTCTGTTTTGTCTGATACAGCTGCTGCGCCGCAGGCTTCGTCTGCTTCTCTTATGGGAACGCAGCAGCCGACGGCAAATACAGGAATAATGGGGGGTGGCATGGCGATGCCTCAGAATACGTTTACCGGCGCGTCAATGGGCATGACGGCTCCGAATGTGCAGTCGCTGCAGTATCCGAATTTGCAGCAGGGCGTAAGTGCGACGGAACAGGGCAATATTGGTCTTATCATGGATGTATCCATGGAAATGACTGTAGAGCTTGGCCGCACAAAGAAACAGATTAAAGAAATCCTCGGCATGGGAGAAGGCACAATTATTGAACTTGATAAGCTTGCCGGAGAACCTGTCGATATTCTGGTAAATCATAAGCCGATAGCAAAAGGCGAAGTTGTGGTCATTGATGAAAACTTCGGTGTCCGTGTAACGGAGATTTTGTCTCCTGCGGAACGGGTGTCCGATATTCATTGATCAGTATGCGGGTGGGAGATTATATATTACGAAAAATGTAATTCGTTTTTGCTGCATAGTGTTATGCAGCCTGCATATATCAGCGGTTTTGCCTGCTCAGGAAACAGATGCCTCCGTATCTGTTTCTGCAGAGCAGGAGAGCCGGCGGATTGATGAACATGATATATACCTCAATATAGATGACGCAGAACCAGCGCAGGCGCAGCAGATGGAAGAACCGTCTGCTGTGTGGCTTTTTGTGCGCATGATTCTTGTGCTTGTCCTGGTTATCGCCTGTATTTATGTTGTTGTGTTTTTCCTCAAAAAAGGGCTGCAGCCCGGCAGTGAATCCGATCCGTATCTGCGCCGTGCCGCATCATTGTCGTTAGGTCAGGGAAAATCGGTACAGATAGTAACGCTCGGAGACGATGCATATATCTTGGGCGTCTGCGACAACGCAATTTCCGTGATAGGCAAAGTAGAAGATAAAGACCTTGTTTCTGCGATGAATCTTCACGCCGAAAAAACAGCGGTGTCAAAAACTCCGCTGGACTTTGCCGCGATGCTGGCAAAATTTACCGGTGTAAAAAAAACTGAAAGCGTATCTGATGCCGCGCTGTCGGCAAAGCTTTTTATACGTTCCAAAAGAGAACGTCTGCATAATTCGGCACATACCGACAGCAGCGATAGTGAAACGAAGGAATAACCGTCATGAACCAGTATGTCTTAAAGCGTTTTTTACGGGTTGTATGTGTTTCTGTTTTCGCGGTTTTTTGTATGCTTCCTGCTCAGGCGCAGTCAAGTTTTCCGGCAGGTTCTCCTGACGGTACAACGGAAATGACGAATACTGTTCGAGGGCTGGATGTTCCTTCGGTCAGTTTGGAAATAACACAGCCGCAGACAGGGCAGGAGGTGGCGTTTTCAATTCAGCTGCTGGTGCTGCTTACGATACTGACGCTGGCTCCGAGTATTTTAATTTTAGTAACGTGTTTCTTACGCTTTTCGATTGTGCTTGATTTTATCAAACGCGCGCTGTCTTTGCAGCAGGTTCCTCCGACTGCGGTTTTGAACGGCATTGCGTTTTTTATGACGCTTTTTATTATGTGGCCGGTATTCAGCGATATATATACTAATTCTTTTAAACCGCTTTCCGAAGGGCAGCTCAGTGTCGAGGCTGCGTATGCGGAAGCGGAGGCGCCGCTCCGCTTATTTATGTTCCAGCAGATGTCGGGAGACAGAACGTATATCAGATTGTTTATGAGCATGGGCGGTATAGGTCTGGGCGAGACCCTTGCGGATGTTCCGACATATGTTCTGGTTCCTGCCTATATTCTGCATGAATTGATGGTTGCATTTAAGATAGGCATTTTGCTGTATATTCCGTTTATTGTTATCGATATGGTTGTTGCAAGCGTTCTCATGTCAATGGGCATGATTATGCTTCCTCCCGTGCAGATTTCCATGCCGTTTAAGCTGATGCTGTTTGTGCTGATTGACGGCTGGGGACTGCTGACGCAGCAGCTGTTTAATTCTGTTGTCCGCTGACGGCAGGAGTACAGGAGGAGTCTTATTATGTCTATTGGTGATCTGGTTACATTGATGCGCGGGGGCGTGCTGCAGATCGTTATACTGAGCGCTCCGATTCTTGGTGCGGCAATTATTGTCGGCCTGATTGTCGCAATTTTTCAGGCGACAACCTCGATACAGGAGCAGACGCTTTCTTTTGTACCGAAGCTGTTTGCTATTCTTGCAGTTCTTGCGCTGCTTGGCGCGTGGATGTTCGCAACGCTGCGGGAGTATACGTTCACTATTTTTGAAATGATTGGCAATATGGGACGGTAATACTGCATGTTGGCATTGATAGCAGCCAATGCATCTGTATATCTTCTGATAGCGGTTCGCTGTTTCGCGCTGGTTATGACATTGCCGCTTCTTTCTATGCGCAGCGTGTCGCGGGTTGCGAAAGTCGCTCTTGCCGGTTATATGGCGTTTCTGGTGCTGCCGATGGCGACAAGTGCCGAATGGGACGGCATAGCCGGCACATTCGGCTCGTTTACGCTTGAATATGTTTTTTTGCTGATCGGTGAGGCGCTGATCGGCATTATTACCGGTTTTTATATTACTATTATTTTTTCGGCGTTTAGTTCCGCGGGACAGTTTTTTACGTTTCAGATGGGATTCGGCGCTTCTGAAGTATATGACGCGCTGTCTCAGGTGGAAAATCCGCTTATGGGGCAGTATTTAAATCTCATCGCCATGCTGCTGTTTCTGCAGGTGCAGGGTTTTCAGCGGATATTTCTGAGCGGCGTGCTGCGGAGTTTTCAATCGATAAATTGTTACGCTCTTGTACATGCGCAGGATTCATTTTATACCTTTCTGCTGTCAGGTCTCACTGATTTGTTTTTTGACGCGCTGATGATTGCGCTGCCGCTCATTGCGGCGCTTCTGCTTGTTTCTATCTGTATGGGTATTTTATCAAAAGCCGCGCCGCAGATGAACTTGCTTTCAGAAGGTCTGCCGATAACGATTCTTGCAGCGTTTTTTCTGCTGACGCTGCTGCTGCCGACAATGTGTGATTTTTTTGTCCGCTCGTTTTCTGTTGGTTTTGCCAAGTTGGAACAGTTATTTGCCGAAGTCGGCACTGTTATGGGCACATTTTTGCCGTCGGGAGAATAGCATATGGCGGGTGAGTTTGACGTACGGCAGCCATTCTGGATAGATTTGCAGTGGTTTGCTTCTGCAGAAGATGAAGGACGTACCGAGGAGCCGTCTGAGCTTAAATTACGAAAGGCACGCGAAGAGGGCCGCGTTCCGAAAAGTTCCGAATTAACCAGCGCCATTGTGATGCTTTTGACAGTTGCTTCTATTATACTGCTCGGTTCATGGCTGGTTACAAACTGCGTAGAAGTAATGCTGTTTTATTTTGAGATATGCACGCAGTCAGAAGTATATGATGGCAGATTGGCGGCTGTATTCTATATTTATTTTTTGAAGATGGTTGTTCCTATTGCGGTTGTATCGGTGATTGCTGCCGTGATTGCAAATATCGTGCAGAACAAAGGCTTTTTATATTCGACAAAGCCTATAGAGCCTAAATTTAATAAAATCCTGCCTAAATTTGGCGAGTATTTTCGCAAAACGCTTTTTTCTTTTGAAGGCGCGTTTAATATTGCAAAATCGCTGATTAAGGTTATTGTTATTTTTTTTGTTTCATATATGGTAATAAAAAGCGATTTGCATAATCTGCTGTCGCTGATGAATACGGGTTTGTGGCCGGCGCTTGTGCATATCGGTTCCATGGCTGCAAAAATACTCATAATTTCTGCAATACTGTTTCTGGTTATTGCGGTGCCTGATTATCTGGTGCAGAAGCGGCAGTTTATGGAATCGATGAAAATGTCTAAGCAGGAAGTAAAAGAAGAATATAAGACGCTTGAAGGAGATCCGTTTATCAAAAGCAGGCTGCGGCAGTACATGCAGGAGATGCTCGCACGGAACATGCCTGCCGATGTTGCGAAATCGGATGTGGTTATTGCAAACCCGACGCATTATGCGGTGGCTATTAAATATGATAAGCAGACGATGCAGGGCCCAATGGTTATGGCAAAAGGCGCGGACAGCGCCGCACAGAATATCAAGCGCATTGCGTGGGAAAACGACGTACCTATTATAGAAAATAAACCGCTTGCCCGTGCGCTCTATGCGGAAGTTGAAATCGGTGATATAATACCGGAAAACTACTATCAGGCTCTTGCCGTGATACTGGCAAAAGTATACACGATGAAAAATAAAATTTAGGCTGTTGGGTGGGTGAATGGCTGATATTAAACCTGTTTTTAAAAGTTCTCAGGATTTTATTGTTGCAGTAGCGGCAATCGTTGTTATTTTAGCGCTTATTATCCCGCTGCCTGCTTTTTTGCTTGATGTATTGATGGCGGCTAATCTGCTGCTTGCATTGCTTATACTGCTGATCGTTTTATATACGCCTAAAGCGACTGATTTCTCGTCTTTTCCGACAGTTCTTTTGTATTCAACAATTTTCGGCCTGGGCATCAATGTATCGTCGACGCGGCTTATTCTAACGCAGGGAATGGATTTTGACGGCAAAATGGTGCGCGCGTTTGCTACGTTTGTTGTTGGCGCAGGCGGTACAGACGGCGTACTGATTGGTTTTGTTATTTTTATCATTCTGATTGCGGTTCAGGTATTTGTTATAACAAAAGGAGCAACGCGTATTGCGGAAGTTGCTGCGCGTTTTACGCTGGACGCGATGCCGATGAAACAGGCGGCCGTTGAGGCGGAGTATAATTCCGGCGCGATAACGGAAGAAGAAGCGCGCAAGCGCAAAATGGATGTGCAGCGCGAAGCCGGTTTTTACGGCGCAATGGACGGTGCGACAAAATTTGTTTCCGGCAATGTGAAAGTCGGTATCTTTATTACGGTAATCAACTTAGTTGTCGGGCTCATTATCGGCATGGTGCTGCGCGGAGAGCCGTTTCAGGCAGCGCTTGAAACGTACGCATCGCTGACAATTGGAGACGGTCTGCTGTCTCAGCTGCCGTCGCTGCTGGTGTCTTTTGCGACAGGTATCGTGGTTACCCGTTCCGCCTCTGTTGAAACATTCGGTACGGATGTTAAAGAGCAGTTTGCCCATAATGCGTGGGTGTTTTATATCAGCGGCGGTACATTGGTGCTGATCGGTATTCTTCCCGGGTTCCCAAAGTACATTCTGCTTCCTATGGGTGGTGCGCTGCTGTATTTAGGCTATAGGCTGCAGCATATGGAATCGGTCAAGCAGCGCGAACGGTCTCTGGCAGAAAAAATAAAGCAGAAAACGCAGCCTGCGCCGGGAAGCGTAGATGCCGGTGCGGTAGCACCGCTTGATCCGCTGTCTCTGGAGCTTGGGTTTGCGCTGATCCCGCTTGTAGATAAAGAAAAGGGGGCAGAGCTGCTTGAGCGGGTAACACGCATCAGGCGGGAATCCGCGCTTGATTTGGGGCTCGTTGTTCCCCGGATTCGCATTATTGATAACATGCGTCTTGAGCCGAACGAATACTGTTTTAAAATAAAGGGCGTTGAAGTCGGCAGAAGCAGGATCCGCATCGGCTGGTATATGTGTATGAATACCGGAGCCGTGATTGAAGAAATTCATGGGGAGCCGACTGTGGATCCGGCGTTTGGGTTGCCTGCGATCTGGATTCCGGAAGAGGGAAGAGAAAAAGCTGAACGAGCCGGATATGCGGTTGTTGATCCGCCGACGGTTATCGCTACGCATTTGACTGAAATTATTAAATCTCATGCTGCGGAGATTCTGGGACGGCAGGAAGTTCAGACAATGATCGATTCTCTGAAAAAGGATTATCCTGCGGTTATTGAAGAAAGCACTAAGCTGTTTTCTCTGGGAGAGATTCAGAAAGTATTGCAGGGACTGCTGCGTGAGCAGGTTTCGGTGCGCAATCTTGTTGTTATTCTTGAAACCATGTCTGATTTTGCGCCGGTTACAAAAAATATTGAATTGCTTACGGAAAAGGTGCGCCAAGCGCTTGGCAGGCAGATTTGTCTGCAATATACGGATGAAAACAGAACGCTGCATGTGCTGACGGTAAATCCTGCCGTACTGCAGAAAATGGCTGACAACAAAGCCGCTACTGTGAACGGAACGCTTGTTGCCTGGGATCCCGCGAGTCAGCGCTCATGGATATCGGCAGTAAATGCGGCGTTTGCGGCTGTTCGTGAAAAGGGGTATATGCCGATTATTCTCACATCCGAAGAATATCGGCTGCTTATCAAAGTCAGCACTGAGCGGGAAATGCCTGATCTGGTCGTATTGTCTGTACAAGAGATAACGAATGATATTAGAGTAGAATCTCTGGGAGAAATAAATGTCTAATAATTACGGAGATTCTGACGTAAACGTTATTGTAAGAAAATCATTCGATCAATGTATAGAAGCGCTGCGCAATATGTACGGCGCAGGCGGCTATCATGTTATTAACCAGCGGATTTTGCCGGGAAATTTATTCAGACGGGATCAGGTGGAGATTACATACATCATTCGTCAGCGGCAGCCTGAAAAAACGATGTTTTCCGCCGCTGATTTTGATCGTGAGCGTAATAAGATCCTTGCAGATGCGGCAAAAAGCGTGAATCCGCAGATTTTAAAAATGGAAAAAACGCTTGCGGAAATTTCGCAGAAAATCTCAGATATTTCATTGGCAGAGCAGAATGTTCATCCTGTTATTGCTGAAATCGATGAGTTCCTGGATATAAATGAGTTTACTTCTGCATACCGCAAGCGAGTTGAAGATCGTATAACACGCGAATTTAGCCTGGCAGAGCTTGATGACAAAGAAAAAGTAACGGAAAGCGTGCTTACGTGGATTTGTGAAGATTTAAGTTTTTCCGATACGGAGATAGAAGAACCACGGCGGCCAAAAGTGATTATTTTGGTTGGACCTACCGGCGTTGGAAAGACGACTACTATTGCTAAACTCGCTGCAAAATATCTGATGGGCAGCCGCGCTTCCGGAGAAAAAATCCCGTGCATACGGCTGGTAACGATAGACAGATTTCGTGTTGCTGCGAAGGAGCAGATTGATCGGTACGCGCAGGCTATGGGTATTCAGTCGTCTGCGGTAGATTCTGCATCGGATATTTGTGAGATTATTGAAAACAATAAGGACCGGCTTGATGTATTGCTGGTTGATACTATCGGGTACAGCCCCAATGACTATGAAAACATAGCAAAAATGAAAAAAATATTATCTATTAAAAACTGTGTAACTGAAATTTATTTGGCCATATCTGCATCCGCGAAAGCAAACGATCTGCGTACCATTATGAAGAACTATGAAGTTTTTAATTATTCTTCTATTATAATTACTAAATATGATGAGACGGAGCATATCGGCAATGTAATCAGTATTCTTCAGGAAAGAAATATCCCCGTTTCGTATATTACGTGCGGGCAGCAGGTTCCTCGTGATATACGCCGTGCCGATGTATTTTCTTTTCTTGAAAAGCTGACAGATATTGGCGTTGATAAAGAATTATTGAAATTAAAGTTTGCAAAAGAAGAAAACTATACAGAAGGGATTATTGCGTATGATGGAAGATCAGGCAGCTGAACTGCGTACACTCATGAAGAACAATGCGCCGTGGCGAACGGATCGGGGTGCGAATCATAAAACAAGAATTATTGCCATCACAAGCGGAAAAGGAGGAGTCGGCAAGACGAATATTGCCGTCAATATGGCTATTGCATATGCTCAGTTAGGAAAAAAGGTTATCCTGATTGACGGTGATCTCGGCATGGCTAACGTGAATATTCTGTTGAATATGGTTCCAAACTATAATCTGCTGCATGTGATAAACCGGCAAAAAAAAATGTCTGAAATCATTCAGAATACGGAGTTCGGCATTAAATTTATTGCCGGTGCTAACGGTTTTTCCCGCATTGCAAATCTTTCTGACGAAGAGCTGTCATACTTTTCGGAAGAGTTTAGTATGCTTGGCGATGCGGATATTATCATTATCGACACGGGGGCAGGCATTTCTAATAATGTGCTGCAATTTGTGTCTTCCGCTGATGAAGTATATGTCGTTACGACGCCTGAACCGACTGCGATAACTGATGCGTACGGCATTATAAAAATTATTTCTACTGAGTTTGTGAGCAGGGAAATCAATTTAAAACTGATTGTTAACCGTGTTCATTCTGCTGATGAGGGAAGGCGTATTGCCGAGCGTATTATGACTATTGTCGGGCAATTTTTAAATTATAAAGTTGAATATCTGGGATTTATTTATGACGATCCAACAGTAATGTCTTCTGTTATCCGGCAAAAGCCGTTTATGGTGGTAAGCCCGTCTTCAAAGCCTGCTATATGTATAAAGCATATTATCGGAAAGATTGAAAAAACTGAAATACAGGGGCAGACCGGTGTATCGCGCTTTCTGAAAAAGATTTTAGGCAAATAACTCATGTGTCTTATGTATCATTTCAATTGTTTGTGGTATACTTTTCAATAAGAAAGACTTATGGGGCAACTTGACCAGAACTATTTTTTATCTTATGCTAGACACCACGGAGGATATACTATATGTTTAATCCGAAAGTTCTCATTGTAACCGCAGCTGTCGGGTTTGTTTTATCCTTCCTAGCAGGAATAGTGTCTGGTGTTGCATTCGGCTATATATTGCTGCGCGCGTGTATATCGGCAATTGTTTTGGGCGGGCTTGCGGCTGCAATATCTTATATTTCACAAAGATTTTTGGATGTATCTGGCGCGGCGCTGGCGCAGCAGGATACGGCTGCGCCAGGGAGTGCTGTTGACATTACGGTAACGGACGAAGCCTTGCCTGAAGAAACCGGCGCTCCTGAGTTTTATGTGTCAAATCCGGGCGAATTTAACAACAATACACAGTCGGCGGCGAATACATTTAAGCCGTCTTCATTAACAAGTGTTGCACAGTCTGTTGCTGCAAAGGCCGATGTTCAGCCGGCTGCAGCTGCCTCGGAGAAACCGCAACTGCAGCAGGAAGCGGCTGCTGCTGAAAGTAAACCTGCTGATGAGCCGGCAGGTTCAGAATCATCTGCGAGTTTGTTTGATGAATTACCGGATATGGATAATTTTATTTCCGGCAGCGACAGCGATTCTGTATCTGCTGCTGCAAGCACTGAGGCTTCGCCTAATTTGATATATGAATCGAATCGGACAGTACCGGGGCAGCATGGGGATATGCAAGATTCTCAAGTTTTAGCGCAGGCGCTGCGTACTATGATGTCCCGCGATTAGCGGCAGCAGACTTGAGAATAAGGGTGTGGAGAAATGGCAAAATCTGTTTTTGATGAAAAGTCCGAAGATGAGCTCTGGATAGAATTCCGTAAAACAAAATCTCCTGCTTTGCGGGATGCGTTTATCAGACAATATATGCCTCTGGTAAAGTATGTTGTTGGTAAGATTTCGCCAAGTATGCCAAGCAGTGTTGAATTTGATGATCTGGTTGGCTTTGGACAGTTTGGTTTATTGGATGCGATAAACCGCTACGATCCCGAACGGAACGTAAAGTTTAAAACCTATGCGGTAACGCGCATCAGGGGCGCTATTTTTGATGAACTGCGTCAGCTTGACTGGGTTCCGCGGTCTGTACGGCAAAAGTCTCGGGAAATTGAGAACGCAATAGTAAAACTGGAATCAAAATTGGGGCGGCCTGCAACAGACGCCGAGATTGCCGAATCTATGGGAATCAGTGAAGCTGATTTTCAGCAGACGGTAATGAAAGTGTCTTTGACTAACGTGCTTTCGCTCAATGATGTTTGGCATTCAGGAGATGATGCCGATCATATATCGATTGGAGACAGTATAGAAGCCCCGTCAAGTTTGAATCCGGATGTTATTGTTGAACGCGAAGAAATCCGCCGTGTTATTACAGAAGCGATAAATGAATTGCCGGAACGGGAACGAATGGTTCTTGTCTTATATTATCATGAAGATCTCACTTTTAAAGAAATAGGGCAGGTGTTGGATGTCAGTGAGTCGCGTATTTCCCAGCTGCATACAAAAGCAAATTTACGTCTGCGGGCAAAGCTGACTAATATTCGTAAAGGCATTATGTAGGATTAAAAATGGTTAATTTGAATCGTATTCGGGAAGATTTGCGCAATCAGTTAGAGACCGACAGTTCTCTGCACAGTGTTGAAGTGCGGGCGGATACGCTTGATGAGGCGCTTGCTGACGCGGCCGTACAGTTAGAAACAAAAGTTGCTAATCTGGAGTATGAAATTATAGAGCGCGGTTCAAATGGTTTTTTAGGATTGGCAAAAAAGATCTGGGTCGTCCGTGTGTATCAGAATCCGGATACGGTAAAAAAAGTTATTGCCAAACAGGCTGATATGCCCGAGTCTGTGCATGAAGAATTGGGTCATACGGAAGAAGTAAACAGGGACGGCGTATTTTATATACACAATTTTGGTTCTAATGTGTATTTGAAAGTAGTTCCGCCGGTTGGTTCCGGTTCTCTGGTTCAGTTAAATGATGTATTGCTTGCCCTGAAACGGCCTGATATAAAGTCGCTTGATGAGGCTGCGGTAGCGACTTGTGTGGAGAAGGGAACTGACGGAGAATATGCGGAAGTTGCGATATTTGATCACAACGCATCTGCAGATGCGACGTTTGTCATAGAAATTTCTCCTGATGAAATGGAAGCATCTATCATTGCGACCAGTCCGTATCCGCAGGGGGCCGAAATCTCCGCTGAGGCGATAACGGCTGCGCTGCAGACACAGGGCGTTGTAGTTGGCGTCGATACTGAAAAAATAGCAGCGTTCGTTGATTCGCCTGTGTATAATGTGCCGTATGTTGTTGCGGAGGGCGTTAAGCCTGTTGACGGGCGCGACGCCTATATTGCGTATAACTTTGAAACAGACCGCTCCAAGCTGCGGGTAAAAGAAGCGGCAAACGGGCAGGTTAACTTTAAGGAACTGAACCTTATTCAGAATGTAGTAAAAGGCCAGCCGCTCGCACAAAAGATGCCTGCGGAACGCGGAAAAAACGGAAAGACATTATTCGGTAAATTCCTTGAGTCAAAGAACGGAAAAGACATACCGCTCCCGCTTGGTAAAAATGTGTCTGTTGACATTGACGGTTCCACTATTATTGCAGATACAAATGGACAGGTGCTGCTTGTCGGCAATAAGATCAATGTAGAACCCATTATGGAAGTTGACGGCGTTTCGATTAAGACCGGCAACATTAAGTTCTTAGGCACCGTCATCGTAAAAGGGAACGTTGACGACGGGTTTGAAATTAAAGCGTCGGGCAATATCGAAGTGTATGGCACGGTCGGCAGCTGCAAGCTCGAAGCGGACGGAGACATTATTGTATCGCTTGGCATTATGGGCCGCGATACCGGCACGATAACGGCCGGCAAATCGCTGTGGGCAAAGTTCATTCAGAACACAAGCGTTGAAGTGAAAGAATTTGTAATTGTTACCGACAGTATTGTCAATTCTCACGTCATTGCTAACCGCAAGATACTCCTGCAGGGAAAACGCGCGCAAATTATCGGCGGTCATTTATTCGCGACCGAAGAAATTGTTGCAAAAGCCATTGGCAGCATGGGCGGCGGAAGCGAAACGATTCTTGAGGTTGGCTACGACCCGCTTGCAAAGCGCCAGCTTGACCAGCAGGTTGAAACGCAAACGGCATTGGTCAAAGAGCTTGATGAAGTCGAAGTGAATATTCAAACGCTTGAAAACAATAAGAAAATACGCCGTGTGCTTTCTCAGGAAAAAGAAGAAAGCCTGCTGCAGCTGCAAACGCGGAAAAACGAGATACTTGACGAGAATGAAAAACTTACCAATAGTATCCATGAACTGCAGAAATACCTGCGCGATTTAAAAGTTATCGGACGTGTTTCTGCATCCGGTACGGTGTATGCCGGCGTGAAGATATTTGTCCGTGATGTTAAAGACGAGATTCGCACCGACGTCAAGAATGTAACGTTTTATTACGAGAACGGATTTGTGCGCCGCGGAAAATACGAAGCTCCCAATCTGGAAGATGTAAAGAGAGTTCCTGATGGCTATTCAACCAATTGATCTGCAAGTTTTATATACGCAGCTGGAAAATGTATCCAAGACGGTTGCAGCGCAGCAGCAGGGAGCGCAGCTGACAAGCGCGATTCAGCAGGACGAGCACGGCAAGCGGCTTGCGGAAAAGAGTACGATTGTTCAAAAAACATCGGAAACCGAAGAAGAAGTTGCAATTATTAAAGACCATCAGGATGCAAAGAATACGCCTTCGTTTGCTGGTGAAAAAGAGCAGCATACCGACGAGCAGCCTGAACCGCAGAAACCTGCGTTTGAATATGTTTCTGATCCGGAGCTGGGACAGCATATTGATGTAAGCGGATAGTCTGGTATGACGGTATTTGTTGTCTTATTAAGCTGCCTGAATATTGTGTTATGGGCAGTGCTGTTCAGCGTATTTAAAAAGAAGTGCTCTCCCGATGCTGTTTTGGAACAAATAAAAGATGAAGTAAATAAACTGATTATTGATATAAGCCGGGAAACAGATAAAGACATCACGCTGCTGGAAGGCCGTATTCAGGGACTGCGTTCTCTCATGGAAGAAGCAGACAGGCGCACAGCTCTTGCCGATAAAGAAGAATACAAACGTGCGCGCGGACAGGCTGTGCTTGATTTACTGCAGCCGCAGGCCAAGCCGGTAAATCGTGCGGCGCCGGCCGCTGCGCGTGCTGCCGCAGCGTATGCGGCAGAGTCAATTGCCATAGAAAAGCTGCAAACCCCTGCGCAGCCTGCCGCATCGGAACAGGGCGATTTATTTGTTGCGGCAGAAACCGCGCCGCCTGCTGCGGAAGAAGCCCCGTTTCCGCAGTTCCCTGAACAGCCGGCGCCCGATTTAACAGTGTCGTTCCCGTCTGTCTCTGTTTCGCCTGAGCCGATTGTCCCTAAAAAAGACATACGCACGCAGGTGCTTGATATGGCGTCAGACGGTTTTTCGCCCGATATCATTGCAGAAAAACTCTCTATTTCTGTAACAGAAGTAGAATTGTTTACCAATATGTACAGTCTCTAGCACCCCGCATTGCAGGGCTGCGCTTTTTGTAAAAACAGCATCTCCGCACTTCATTGCACCGCGCAGCAGCTTTGCCGATATTGCCGGTAAAAACCTGCGCGATTGTTTTCCGCTGCATTGTATTGTTTAATACCGTATCATTGTGATAATATAGGCTATTATTGATATATCTCTGCTGCCGGCACATTCCGCCGGACAGACGGGGTGTCGGAAGGAGAAATAATATATGACGCAGGCAAGTGAGTATAAAACAAAACTGCGCGGGCCAAACGCACGCATCGCATGGATAGACACGGCAAAACTTATCGGCATCTATCTGGTTATTTTGGGACACATACCGCTGAACCCTGAAGCGGAGATGCTCAACTGGTTTATATACGCGTTTCACATGCCGCTGTTTTTTCTGCTTTCAGGAGCGGTAACGTCAAGGCGCAGCATAACAGAAACCTGTGTGCGGTCCGTGCGTCAGCTCATTGTACCGTACGTGCTGTTTTATGCGGTGTCGTGGTTGTGGTGGTTTGCCGTCTCATTTCTGCGGCACCCAGAGCTGTTTGAACGCAGCGCCGTTGTCGCGGTGGGCAGGCCGCTTGCCGGTATGCTGATCGGCTGCGGCTTTAATACTGACTGGTCTGTTACGGTGAATGTGCCGCTGTGGTTTTTGTGCGGGCTTTTCTGGTGCCGTATGCTTGCTGCGGCAAGCGGCGCACTGCAGAAGCGGTTTGGCGGCAGGTTTCCGGTTGACGCAGCAGTTGCCGCGTGCTGCGTTATTGCAGCATACGTGCTGTGGCGGCTTGACCGGTTTCTGCCGTTTTCGCTTGGCGCGGCGTGCATGGCGTACCCGTTTTTTATTGCCGGAGAACGGCTGCGGGCGCCGCTGGTGCGCGCGGGAACCCGTATAGCTAAGTACCCCCCCCCCGTCTTGTGCTTGCAGCGTGCGCCTGCATCGCCTGCTGCGCCGCGATTACGCTGCTCTGCACTGTTTTTAACGGCCGCATTGATACAAACGGCATAAATATAGGGAACAACATTGCGCTGTATTATATAGGCGGTTTTGCCGGAAGCGCGATGGTGATGCTTGCCGCGATGCTCGCGCCGCCGCTGGGCGGGCTTTGGCGGCTGCTTGCGGAAAACACGCTCACGGTACTGGCGCTGCACGCGTGTTTTTGCTTGATCTGCAGAATAAAAGAAAGTATCAATTAAACAGCTATTTAGCGGATTTTCAAAAGAATCAGACTGTTTCATACCAATTACATTTTCATAATCACTTTGAAATAATACAGGTGAGCGATACTGCTGTTGAAATCGCATATACCGGTTTTTATAATTATTTTGATGAAAATCGGGAAGCTGTGTGCAGATTCTCGGTAAAACGGGATATGGCAGACTAAGCGATAGAATGCGATTAGTAACAGACAAATACGTTTGGAGGAAGGTGCATGAAAAAACAGATGTGCGCAGCGCTTTTGTGCCTTTTTGCTGCTGTTCTGGCGGCGGAAACAAATCTTGAAGAGCTGGCAAAATCCGTGGCGGCAGATAAGAACACGCGCGCGCCCGGAGACGCTGCCGCACCGGGGCTTGTTTATACTATTTCTATACAGACCATGGAGGATATAAAAGAACTGTACCGTGAAAGCCCGTATATGCTCTCGATTCCGGTGCGGCAGATTCTTGAGCGCGACGGAGATATTTCGTGTGCGGATCTGTTTGCGCTGCTGAATTCCGACCGGGCGTATATCCTTGATCAGTTTTTTTCCATATCGCTGGCGGACGGTTCATACCAAAAGATACGGAGCGCATCCGCAAATATTGGAGAAGCGGCTTTTTTTACGCCGCATGACGGGCTGTTTGTCTCAGACCCGTTCAGTTACGGCCTCTTTCTTTTGGATGACGGCGCGGTATGCCGGTTTGAGCTGCAGACCGATATTGCCGGAAACTATGACGCGCTTGACCGCGTATGGACGGCGTTCCCTGAATTGACGTATAAAAAAGACGGCTACTGGTATTGGAAAAGCCGCAGCTCGCTCTATGCGTTTGTGCAGCTTATGGAAGCGCATGACGAACGGCTTCCCGCGGAGTTGCTTGAGCTGCAGACGGCATGGGAATATATTGCCGGGCATCTTGAAATTGACGGAGAGCGGGCGGTGTTTTGCGGCGGTGCGCCGGGACCGGACATACGGCTGAATGCCGTTATGACCGTGTCCGATAATCTGCGGTTGAGGACAGCAGAAGGGCTTGAGTCTCCGGCGCTCGTCACGCTGGCAGCAGGCAGCCGGGTAAAAATCCGTGCGTTCGGGCGAGCCGCTTTTATAGACGGCATCATATCGTACTGGGTGCGCGCCGAGGTTCTTCCCGGCGCGCAGGATACGGACGGCCATGCGGTGCCGGCAGGCACCACCGGCTGGTGCTTCGGCGGTTACGCGGAGTAATGCAGTACACAGACCGGCATAACCGGACTGCAATATACGGCTTGAAATACAGCAGAAAAAAGGAGTAAAAGGTATGCGTATCAGGAATGAAAACCGTACAACAAAACTGGGTTGGGCAGTATGCGCGCTCTTCTTATGCGCAGCGCTGTGCACGGCGCACACGCTGTCTGATGAGGAACTGCACATGGTGCGGCTGTT
>DXHG01000176.1 GCA_019113455.1 Candidatus Treponema faecavium
TACCGTTTGGCAAACAAAAAGGTGGGACATGTCTGTGGCAGTGGACTGCAGACATGAGCTGCCAGTAAAGCAGTTGACGGTATTGCTGTGTCGTGTATAATGCAGTAATAAAAAAACTGTTCCTGTATAGGAACGGACACTACATATAGTGTACCTGTCTTAACGCACTTCTGTCTTTTTCTGTGTCACTTTTCCGGTGCATATCAATTGCCGATTGCCAAATTTTATTTTCCCGATGGCAAATTTAAATTTTGCCATTTATCCGGTAAGAATTTTGCCATCGGCCAGCGAGGCACTTGCAATCGGCAAACGTTTCATTTGCCGACGGCAAACAAAAAATTTGCCGTCGGCAAGTGCGCCGCTGGCCATCGGCAAAATTCACTCGGGATAAACGGCAAAAAAAAATTTTGCCATCGGCAAATTTTTATTTTTTTAACGGGAAATTTATCAGTTTGCACTCGGCAGCTTTTTGGGGTGCTGCGCGGGCTGTTCATGCGGTTTAAGGGCATACGCCCTGAACTTCAGAGTATATGGGCGCAGAAGAGCTCGGCTGAAGCGATTATTTTTCGTTGGCAGGATGGAACAGTTTTTTAATTTTCTTGCAGAAATACGAAAACGCCGTATCACCGAATTCTTTGGTAAAATCCTCTGCCGCTTTGTCCAGACTGACATCATTGCCGAAACGCTGTTTGAGATCATCCCAGTATTTTATAATCCAGACGTACAGATCGCCTGGTGTCCGGCGGCGAAACCGGCGCATAATGCGCTGCTGTGCAATAACGGTGATCACCGGCACATATACCTGCCGATACCAGGACAGGATAGCGTCTTCCATAGGGATTTCTTCTGTCTGATTCTGGTTTATATAATATTTATGGATGATGATATGATTGTAAATGACGTCGTACTGGCCGGTAGCCGTAAAATCGAGATTCCAGCAGTCCGTTATGTCGCCAAAACTTGTTTCGCTGTAAAAGACCCGTTTTTCATAATGAATAACCTGCTGCATCATTTGTGAGACAGTCATATTCGGTTTGAGCCGTATTTCGCTTTGCAGGCTTATGACTTCGGCGTCTATGTTTTCGACGCCCTGCGCCCGCGCTACGGAAACGCGGTGATTGCCGTCGCGCACAAAATACAGGCCGCCAAGTTCATACAGCACAATCGGCGGAAGAATAACGTCGGACAGATGCGCTTTGTCTATGCTTGTCCAGCGCTTTTTCAGATGTATGCTCTTTGGAAAGAAATGGTTGTCAAAATCCTTGTACCGACCTTCGCTTCCGGCAATAAGTTTTACCGGCACAACCTGCATTCCCTGATATACTTCGCCGCTCGGTTTGAGCATCTTTTTTACGTCGGTAAACGACAAGAGCTGGCTTTCTTCGGGATTGAGAAAATGCTGTATTTCGTTGATGAGCGCTTTTGACCGCGCCCGTGAAAAATCCGAATCTGCCTGGCTGTCCAGGATACTATTCATGCCTGATCCTCTGGAATGAAATCGATAATATATTGGCTGTACGCGTTCACAATGACCGTATCGTGATACTGAGATACGCGAACGCTCTGCATATCGTATAAGTGAATGTGCCCGTGAACCATATATGCCGGCTTAAATTTCCTGAGAAACCAGTGATAACAGGCAAAACCGGTATGGCAGGGGTCTTTTTTGTCATGAATCCCGAGCGGCGGGGAGTGCGTCAGGAATATGTCAAGCCACCTGCCGTATCGTATGCGGTTGTACAGCAGCGCAGGAATCATTTTGACCAGTTTGAGCGCCATGCCGAAATTGGTATACTGGGCAAGACCGTTATTATATCTGATGGAACCTGACGCTCCCGCAAGCAATAGCGGTGTTTTTCCGAATGAAAAGTCTCTGAGAACTTTAAATCCTGCATACACGGCGCCGTGATTGTACGACATGTCGTACGTATTTTGTGTTTTTTTCGCGTTTCTGACATTGACAGCATGATAATGCCCAAACTCGGAAAGGTTGTGATTGCCGAAAACAAAGTATGTCGGCAGATTTAATGTAGAAACAATGTAGTCGATATATTCCATCGGCAGGTCGCCTGCACACAGCACCATATCTATGTCTTTGTACCGCTCTTTTGCCGAATTGCTGTAGACAAGCGGATCTATCTGATCCGAAACGCACAGGATTTTCATATACGGTGAATATGTTATACGCCGGATTTATCAAGCACCGCTTCAAGCCGTTCGCGGTTGACTAATTCCACCGGCCTGTTTTCCGCTAAAACAGCAGCTGAATGTGAAAAACTGGCGCTTGAACAGATAATGCCTTTTGCGTAGTTTTGCTTTTTCACTTCTTCAAGCACTTGTCTGACAGTAACGTCTTCAATCAGCTCCGTGTCGCGGTAGAAATACAGCACATAGAATTTAGGCCGCACGTTCATCCAGTTTTCGCCTTTCCGTTCGGACGCAACCATTTTGCAGCCGAACCGTGTCTGTTCCGTATTCTGCGGCACGAGATTGAATCCTACTTCCGCAATTTGTTTGCACAGGGTTAAAAAGTTTTCTGTTGAGGTGGTCAGATATTCTTTCATGCCGTCGTTTGCCTGAATATCTTTGTATTCTGCCAGCTTGGCGGCGACATCCCTGAACGTCTTGTTTTTTGCATATATCTTTGACCACTGCTCAACGGCAAGGTCGACTTTCCGCAGTTTTTCGTAGCATGACGCGAGGAAGTACCGCGCGTAGAGCGTTTCCTGGCTCGAGTCGTCTCTTGCCGCTTTTACCGCACGGTCAAACTCTGAAACCGCGCGGTCAATGTTGTTTACGGCAATAAAGCAGGAGCCGCGTTCAAGCAGCGCGCGCTGTTTATACTCAGGCGAGCGCAGCGCTTTTTCAAATGCGTTTACGGCGGCGGGATAATCTTTGAGCTCCTTAAAGATTTTTCCCTGATAGTAATAGGCGCTGAACGCGTCCGCATTCAGCGAAATGGCGCGTTCTATCTCTTTTTTTGCCTCGCTGAACTGCTTGCTCCTGAACAGCAGAACGCCGAGCGCTTCGTGCGCTTTTGCGTGTTTTTTATTCAGTTTAATCGTTGTCTGGTAAAAGTACATAGCCTGGTCGCTTTTATTAAATTGTTCAAGGAGTTTTGCCGCATCGTAAAAGTTATCGGCGTTTGACGGTTCCATTTTGGTCAGCAGCAGACATTCTTTAAGCGCTTCTTCCGGCTGATTGAATTTAATGTAAAGCGCCGCGATTTTATGGCGGAATTCTGCTTCGGGGATGCGCGTTTCGTTAAAGACCGCATTCTGGTTGATGAACTTTAATTCCATTAACGCAAGTTCCGGTTTTTTGTCGGCGAGATACGCAAGCGCAAGGTAATAATGCGCTTCAAAGTCGCGGCTGTTTTTGCCGATAAGGGACTTTGCGAGTTTTACCGCCTGACTGTATTTTCCCTGTGCGGTCAGTTTCTTTATGCCTTCTATATGTTTTGGTTCCATAAGAGACCGCGCGATAATATACGCGAGGAAAATAACGCCAGTCCCCATCACTGCGATGACAATTATCTGAACCGTATCCATGCATCCTCCGATAAGTATTATATATTATACAAACAGCTTTCTTCAATAATATCGTGCAGTTATCAAATGCTCGGTATTATAAAACAGATATTTGTTTATGAGAAGATATCCGCTGCAAGGAGTTTTATATGTGGTTCCGAAAAACTATGGCGGCGCTATGCGTATGCGGAGTGCTGACAGCCGCGCCGTTATGCGCTGATAGCTTTGAGGAGGGCAAACAGCTGTTTATGAATAATGATCCGCAGGGTGCTGCGGCGTTGTTTGAAACTGCCTTGTCAGAGTCTCCGGTTAATCCTGACATCTATATATATCTGCCGCTTGCGTATTACCAGCTTGGTGAATATGATAAGTCTCTTGAAATATCAAATATCGGCTTGAGCACGGAAGGAACAAACCGGCACATTATTGCTTTTAATGCCGGAAATACTGCGTTTGCGGCCGGAGACTATATCAATGCAAGTATCTACTATACTATGGCGATAGAAGCGGATGCGCAATACGCCGCTCCTGTCCTGAACCGCGCAAATACGTACATGAAGCTGGATAAACTTGAAGACGCGGTGCGGGATTATACGAAATATCTGACGCTTGAACCGATAACGCCGCAGCGCCGCCAGATACTTGATCTTATTCAGCTGCTGAACGGAGAGATTGCACTGCGCAAACAAAGTCAGAACACAGTATCTGCCGGTGCCGCAGCTGCCGCTGGTACTGCAGCAGGCGCGGCAGCTGCAGGCGCCGCTGCGGG
>DXHG01000177.1 GCA_019113455.1 Candidatus Treponema faecavium
TGTTTGTGTGCGCTGAATACGCCGTAAAACTGCTCGTATGCGCGGCGGCGCACATTACGGTCGGGGTTTTCCATGAGCTGCGACCATGACGCCTGGCTGAGCGGCACGGCGCCGTTTGATGTTTCTATAACGCCGAAATCAAAATCGACATTGGTGAGCATCGAAAATGCATTGTGCGCCGTCTGGGAGCTTTCCGTCTGCATCGTAAGCAGCCGTTCCTCGTTTTCCGAAAGAATATGCGGCTTAAGACGGAGCAGTTTATTGAGCCACACGCGGTAGCCGCCAAACCGTTCGTCCTGCATCCACTCGCGGAGCGTTGTTTCAGGAATTGCCTGTATCTCAGGCGTGAGGAAGCTCAAGCGCGCCTCCGCCTGCGTTGCGCTGAGCACGTAGCGGCCGTATTTTTCCTGATTGGCGCTGTCGGAAGCGTCTGCTGCAGTCAAAAGATGCGCGTATACGCCGACGGCCTCCGCCTGCTGCTCAAACGCACACAGTGCCGTAAGCGCGTTAAGAAGCGTTTCTTTATCGTAAGCAAGCTTTCCTTTATACTGCGCCGCGCTTTCTGCGAGCGCCGGCAGCGCGGCAAGCGCCGCTTCCCATTCGCTCTCTGAAGCGAACAGCGACGAAAGATCCCATTTGTCCTTGTCGGCCACAGCCGAACGTTCAGGTATTGTCTGTGTACTCATGAATCCATTATAGCGCAGATGTGCCGGCCGCGGAAAGACAGCCTTGAGGCGAAGCCTGCGTGCTGCGGGAAAACATTTGCCGATTGCAAAATTTACATTTGCCGATGGCAAAATTTTATTTTGCCATTTATCAGACATGAATTTTGCCGATGGCCAGCGGCGCACTTGCCGACGGCAAATTTTTTGTTTGCCGTCGGCAAAGTAAAAGTTTGCCGATTGCAAATGCCTCGCTGGCCGACGGCAAAATTCTTACCGGATAAACGGCAAATATAAATTTTGCCGCCGGCAAATTTTTGAGCTCAGCTTTGAACTTCAAGCTTCAGTGCCGGAAAAGAGAGTGGCGGGGAGGTAAAAAAACGGCGCGCATACACATGCAGAGTAAACGCCTCTGCGCCCTGCGCTGCGGCGTCATTGTCTTGTACAGCCGGTATTTTTTCGTTATGATAAACAGATACAGAAGGGGGCTGTATGGTTAAAGAATTTCTGCCGTATGACACGGTTCGCAACAATGCGCTCAAACTGGCGCACCGTATTCACAAAGACGGTTTTATTCCCGATGTTATCTATGTATCGCTTCGCGGCGGTGCGTATATGTCAAACGTTATCAGCGAGTATTTTAAGATTGCGCGCAAGGATGAGCGTCCGGTGCTGTATGCGGCGGTAGTCGCGCGGTCGTATACCGACATACGGGAGCGTTCCCGCGTGATGGTAGACGGCTGGACATATTCGCCTGAACATCTGCGCCCGGGCGATAAAATACTTTTGGTGGACGATATTTTTGACAGCGGCAAGACAATAAATTATCTGGTGGAAGTGCTCCTGGAAAAGGGCATTCCGCGCAGGGATATTAAAGTCGCCGTGCATGATTACAAGTATTTTACCTATAATAAGGAACAACTTCCTATACAGCCAGACTATTGGTGCCGAAAATTTACGATAGAGGATCCCTGCGAAGACCGCTGGATACACTATATGAGTCATGAACTCATCGGGCTGTCGCAGGAAGAGTTAGAGGAATATTATTTTAAGCAGGATCCGGAATTAAGAGAAGTGTTTGCGGATCTGCAATAGGGGATTTCATGTTCGGCGCATTTCAAAAGAGCAATGGGTGGGGGCCGGCAGAAACGTGCCGCACTGAATCAGCAACACGATCTATGCGTCTGCTGCTGGCTGTGTGTGCCGCAGCGGCAGTATGCGTGTCTGTATATGCACAGCCTGCAGAAACTGCGGTGCCTTCCGCGAAAATACTGAGCCCGCTGCCGGGCAGCTGGAACAATAAACAGGCGCTGGTGCTTGAAGTTCCTGACGGCTGCGAAGTGTTTTATTCCGTTATGGGAACAAATCCGATTGAATCAGGGTTTGCGTATGACGGTCCGGTATTTCTCGATGTATCAGGCGAGGTATATCTGTCGCTCGTAACGGTGAGCGACGCCGGCGTGGTTACGGACGCCGTGTCTTTTTCTGTTGATGAACAGCCTGCGCCTGAATCGGTGGCGGCGCTGTTTGAGTCTCCGGTGTACGAGTATTATCCCGGAAGCACCATCGTGTTTCCGTCAGACATGCACATCGCGGTGGGAGACACACCCGCCGGCGAAGACGCCTATATACCTGCAGGAAAGCTTTCGCTTGATGCGTCAAACGCGCTTGAGCGGTTTGTGCCGTGCAGCCTCTACACAAAAGACGCTGCGTATCATTTTGTCATCCATGCAGGCGCGGCTTCCGGAACGGCGCTCGCGGAACCTGATGTGCCGTTTCGCCTTGAAGACTGGGAAAATCTTTGGCTCACTGACCGGCGCTATATCTATTCAATAGACGGCGGAGATTGGTTCGGCGCTTCGGAAGAGCCGGTGCTGCTTGACCGTGCAGGCTCGCACGTGATTCAGTGGCAGAGCGTCGCGTTTAATGCCGGCAATCCCGTATACCGCTATGATTTGCCGGCAAAACCTGAGCTCGAAGTGTCTCCTGTGGCGCCTGCCGGCAAAACGTACAGCAGCGCCGTGTTTATCAGCGTGCTGCAGCCGGATGATTCCGCTGCGGGCGGATATACCTTTAGTTTTGATGATTCAGCAGAGCCTGAAAACCTGTATTCGACTATCTGCGCGGATATATTCCCCGGAGAAGAGCTGTCGGAAGAATTATCGGTAACGGTGTTTCAGAACGGCCTGTATCAGGGCAAGATGCAGGTTTCTGTTTCTATCGATAAAAAACCGCCGCGTCCGCCGGTTATCAGCGCGCTTGACGAAACGCCGTTTTATTCGCGCAAGCCGATACTGCTTAATTTTATTACCGAAAAGGGTGGTTCTGTTTATTATGAAGTGCAGGCTGTTAAGCAGACGGAAGGGTTTGACAGTCTGGCGCTTGATTCGACGCTGCTCAGCAGGAAGCCCGCGGATCGGTATAATCTGCTGCGCGAGCAGACGGTTGAATTGTCGGGAGACGCGGCACAGGCTGTGCTGTACACGGTGTTCGCGTATGCGCGCGATGCTGCGGGCAACAAAAGTACGCCGTCTGCGTTTACGGCAATCGTTGACCGCTGTAATTATTATATCGATCCTGACGCGGAGTATGCGGACGGCGCGCTGTTTCCGCCGGACGGAAGTCTTGCGTATCCGTTTACGGAGTTTGCCGATGTGGTGCCTATTATTAACTCGCAGGAATTTACCCGCGTGTACGTAAAAGGCATGGTGCCGCTTTCGTCAAATACGGCGCTGTCGTCTGACTGCGAGATTATCAGCAGGGACCGCGCGGTGTTCTCGTTTTCCGCCGAGTCTCCGATTGTCGTGCGCAGCGGAGATGTGCGAATTAAAAACTGCGCGTTTGAGTATACCGTGAATTCGGAAAGCAGCTACAGTCAAAGCATGTTTTCGCTGAAAAAGGCGTCGCTGTCGTTTGACTCATGCAGCTTTACGACATCGTTTGGTTCAAATGGCGTGCTGTTTAACTGTGCTGATTCCGTGCTGCTGCTTGACGGATGCAGCGCGTCAGTGCAGGCACAGATATACGTGTCGCTCGTGTCAGGAACGAACAGCGATATTACCGTGCAGGATACGGATATTTCGCTGATCGGCTCAACTGCCGTGTGCTTTTCACTGGATGGCGGAACGTTCTCGCTCTATGATACGGACGCGAAAGTGATTACGCGTCTGGGCCGCATTGCCGAACTGAGTACGGTTGAGGCGCGGCTTGCGCGCAATCTGTTTACGATAGAATTTCAGGATACGGTGCCGCGCGGCTTCCGTTCCGCAGCGATTTGGAAAAACCGCATGACCGACATTCTTGAAGATACCGGCAACAGAATAAACGGATTTCAGAATTTCCAGGATACGCTGTAATGAAGCTCATCTGTATCTGCTGTTGTCTGCTCGTGTGCGCAGTCTGCGGCGCGCAGGAGCAGGCGGTTATTTCCGCTGACGTGCAGTATGCCGC
>DXHG01000020.1 GCA_019113455.1 Candidatus Treponema faecavium
AATTTTGCAATCGGCAAATTTTTATTTTTTAAACGGGAAATTTTATATTGCAGAACGGGCATTCTGCCGGACGGTATTCGCCGCTTTTCCGCCGGAATACCGCCGCTGCACGCAGACAAAAACGGACCGCCTGTCCAGACGGTCCGTTTTTTTACCCGCGCGTGCGGTTACAGCCGGTAGCGGCTTGTCGTGATAGTGTGCCCCTGGCTGTACACGTCAAACCAGATTGACGAGCCGGGCTCCGATTCAAGCGCGGCATAGAATTCCGCAAGCGAGCGCACCGGCGTGTCGTTTACCGCCGTTATCACGTCGCCGCTCTGCAGGCGCATCGCCGCCGCGGGAGACCGCGGCATGATGTTCGTTACCACCACGCCTTCGACTTTTTTGTCCAGTTCCAGCTCTTCTCGGATTTCGTCCGTAATCGGATACGCGATAAAGCCCGGCCACAGCTGCGAATTGTCTGAGGCGGTGTCGTCATCGCGCGCCTCTATCGAAACGGATACCGTTACCGATTCGCCGCCGCGGATACATTCAAATTCAACTTTCTCGCCGACAGTCAGGTCGCCCACATCGCGCACCAGCTGATCCGTGTTTTTAATCGGCTCGCCGTTCATCGCGACGATGTAGTCGCCGGCCTGCATGCCGCCTTTGGCAGCAGGAGAGTCAAGGAATATCTGCGACGCAAACGCGCCGATTTTGCCTTCTACACCGAGTTCCTTTTTGTATTCGTCTTTGATTTCAACAAGCGACACGCCCAGCCAGCCGTAGGTAACTTCGCCTTTTTCGATAAAGTCGTCGATCGCTTTCTTTACGTTGTTTATCGGAATTGCAAAGCCGATGCCCTGAGAACCGCCGGACTGCGATGCAATCCACGTATTGATGCCGATAACCTCGCCGTAGATATTGACGAGCGGGCCGCCCGAGTTGCCCGGGTTAATCGCGGCGTCTGTCTGGATAAAGTCGCTCACATTGCCGATCGCCGTGCCGCTTCTGCCTGTCGCGCTCACAATGCCCTGCGTGACGGTTGAATAGTAGCCGAGCGGCGCGCCCATTGAAAAGCAGATATCGCCGGTCTGCACGTCATCGGAATCGCCTAACCGCGCTACCGGGATGGACATATCGTCAGACTCAAACGACACGAGCGCGATGTCTTTGCGTTCATCCTTGCCGATGAGCTTGCCGGTAAAGGTGCGTTCGTCGTTCAGTTTAACAGAGATTTCGGTCGCTTCTCCTGCGACATGGTTGTTGGTAAGCACATAGTATGTTTTTCCGTCCTTGCGCACGATAACACCGGAACCAAGCCCCTGCTGTTCATATTCACGCGGCTCGCCGCTGCCGCGCGGTATGCCGAAAAAGAAAAACGGAAAATCGTCAAACGGCGTTGACTGTATCGTCTTTGTTTCTATAACGTCGAGCTCAACAACTGCCGGCAGCACCGCAGAAGAAACCGAGCGGAACGATTCCTGCAGCGCCTCTGCCGCGGCAAGGCCGCTTGCCGGCACGGAAACGCCTGAGCGCGTGTCCGCAAACACCGTTGCGGCGGAGTTTTCTTTTGCGGAACACGAAAAAGACGCAACCGCAAAAGACAGCGCGGCAACACCTGCCGCCCCTACTATTTTTTTAGCCCATGTTTTCATTAAAAACACCTCCAGACTATATATCATGCATGATTAGGTTATCTCGTACGCTATTAAATACAAATAAGCAAAGCCGCAGGTTACAGTGTCTGCCGCATGGTTATTATTGTTATATCTGACTGCGGGGAGATACTGCGTGTGCATGAGGATAAAAAAATACGTGCGCCAATATAAAGCGCACGTATCATATTGCACAAGCCGATTAACGCTGCGTGAGCACTTCGGTATGGTCAGGGAATACCGCGACGGTGTGTTCCGCGTGCGCGGACAGTTTGCCGTCGGCAGTCAGCACGGTCCAGCCGTCGTCGGCAAGGATAACGTCGCCGGTGCCCTGATTTATCATCGGCTCTATCGCAAGCACCATGCCCGGCTGGATGCGGGGATTGCGGCCGCGGGACGGGCAGTTCGGCACAGAGGGATCCTCGTGCACGGCAAGGCCGACGCCATGCCCGCAGTATTCATACACAACGCCGTATCCTGCGCTGTGCGCAATGTCATACACCGCGTGCGCAATGTCGGAAATACGGTTTCCGGCACGGCACGCGGCAATGCCTGCGGCCAGGCACTGTTCGGCAACTTCAACAAGGCGGCGCGCCTCTTCGCTTACATTGCCTACAAGCACGCTCACTGTTGAATCGCTTATATAGCCGTGCAGGTCTATGCCCACGTCAAGCGACACGATATCTCCGTCACGCACATGGCGTTTCCGCGACGGGATGCCGTGAATGACTTCGTTGTTTATCGAAATGCACGCGGTTCCCGGAAAATCTTCCTTGTGCCATGCCGGCGTGCCGCCGTGCCTGCGCACAAACTCAAAACAGATGTCGTCTATGTCTTTTGTCGACATGCCCGCCTGTACTTTGGGAATCACGTGATCAAACATCCGGGCAAGCAGCCGGCATGATTCACGGATACCGTTTATTTGTTTTTCGTTTTTCAGGTGTATCATATAAAAACTCCATAACCGCCCTGCAGTCTTCAGGGATCCGGACTTTTTTGTCAAGCTTAAGCGCTTCTTCAAGGCAGATGCGCGCCGTGGCGCCGTCGCCTATCCGGCAGTACGCGCCCGCCATGTGCGCGAGAAAAAACGCGTCGTCAGTGTTTCCGAACCGCAGATCAAGCGCGCGCTCCCACACGTCGAGCGCGAGCTCGTCCGAGACAAAGCCGTCTATGCGCCGGCGCAGAATATCGCGGGCAAACGAGAGCACCTCAGGAAAAAAGTGCTTAAAATATGAAAATGAATACTCCATTGCAATAATCTGCTCGAGCAGAACGGCTGTATCATAGTAATGACCGCGGATAGACAGTTCTTCACACAGGATAAAACCGAAATCCATAAAATCTTCGCGCGTAAACCAGCGAGAAAGCGAAAAATCAAACGAAGCCGACGAGAGCTTAAGGAATTCCGCAACAGCGTCGTCTTCGTGATGATGCATTAAATCAAAAAAAATGAGCTTGCACCTGCTTTCTTCATCGGTCCGTGCACGGAGCCATTCGCGGTAATCAAACGTATTTTCGCTGCCGTTTGTCCGGTACCGGCCCCCGGCTGCAAACGACATATCAAAAATGGAACGCTGATGCGCGTCAGAAAGGATCTCATATGCGCGAACCAGCTGCCTGAACTGTTCGCTCGTGTCGGTGCTTTGCCCCGTGTCCGGATGCAGCAGTTTTGCTTTTTGCCGGTACGCGCGTTTAATTTCCGCCGACGTTGCAGACGGAGAAACCCCCAGTATTTTATAACAGTTTTCCATGAGAAAAAACGCTGCCGCAGGCTGATGTGCGGATTGTCAGCCTATTTTACCGCCTGCGTATGCGGCTTGTTCCGCGTTTTGCAGCACTTCAAAGTAATCTACGAACATGCCTTCTTTTTCCATTGCGCGCATGAGGTTTCTGCACGTTTTTTCTGCGAACAGTCCGGTTTTTACCACGAGGGCGGCGGCTTTTTTGCCGCCAAGCGTCCGGCAGCGGGCAAACACTTCGGAAACCTTTGGAGACAGCTTGGATGAAAAGACTCCCTGGCAGGGAACGACTACTGTAATGTACGTATACGGCACATCGCTGAATGTATCGCCGTCAGTGAGCGCCGGTACAACCGTTACCGAGTGTCCCTGCGCTGCGACTGCCTGTTCCAGTTTTTTTACGATAGCCGTATGGCGGCTTGAATCTGACGGCAGAAAATGCAAAATAAGAATGTTCATAGTACCGGCTACCCCATTTTATACAGCTGTTCAATGTTTTCTTCTTTTACTACCAGCACGGAACAGCGGGCGCTGCGCAGTATTTCCTGATTTGAGCTTGAAACGGCGTCGTGTTTTACGGCGGCGGTGTTTTTTGTCACGGAGCTGCAGCTGCCAAGCAAAATTAATCCGGCGTGCATCCGTTCTGCTGCAGCGATAACTTCATACCCCACAGAGCCGCTGAGCAGTTCCGTTTCAATCTTTATGTTCTTTGCTTTTCCCAAATTAACTGCATAATCAAGATACCGTCTGCCATCGCGGGTCAGGCTTTCTTCAAACGAACGGCTTTCATCGGCGACAAAAAATTTGCTCAGCGTCAGCTGCTTAAGCGTCGCTGTGTCTACAACGTATACAGCTTTTAAATTGCAGCGGTACAATTTCGCCATCAGAATGCCATACTGCACCGCATGAATGGAAGACTCTGATCCGTTTACCAAAATCAACACATTCTGAAAAAGAGACTTTATCATCAATTCCTTCCCTGCCGTGATTTTAACGACTTCAATACAAATACGTTTTCCCGCTCCCGCTCTTCAAGCACGCTTTCAATATAGACTTTTGTTTCTCTTGTCTGCGGAATCACCATCTTGTCAAGCGCGTTTACCCGGCGCTGTGTCTTGCGCACTTCCATGGCAAGACGCCATACTATGGTGCGGATCGAGGCCATCTCGGTAAGCAGCCGCAGCAGTTCAAAAAACTCAACCATGACTTTGTCTGAATCGGCAGAAGTGCCCAAAAACGAATAAAACAGCTCCCGCTGCGGCAGCTTCACTTCAATAGTAGAAAAACCCATTCCCGCAATCGTAACATTCTTTTCAATAATATCAAAATCATACTGTACCGCATGTGAAATGCGCTCTATGCGGTCTCCGCCGACTGTCATAAGCATATTGCGCAGCGCCGGATACGCGCTCTGTATCTGTTTTTCCAGATCATGTTCAAGCAGCTTTACTTTTTCAACCATGCGCATGAGTTCCATAACGAGTATCTCACGTTTCTGCTCAAGCAGGTCATACCCGTCCTGCGCAATTGAAAGCTGTTCTTTCATGTGAAGCAGATTGGACTTTGTCGGCGCAACATTTAATTTAGCCATAAGCCAAAACCTTATTCCGCAGTCTGCGGCATATATTTATCGATATACTCAGGCTTGATTCGATACAGTTCGCTGCGCGGAAGCATCGCAAGCATCTTCCATCCTATATCAAGCGTCTGTTCAATCGTTCGGTTTTCAAATTCGTCCTGACACAGGAATTCATTTTCAAAGCGTTCCCCAAAATGCAGATACATTCTATCGCTGTCAGACAGTTCTTCTTCACCGATAATTGCAGCAAGGTTGCGGATGTTCTTCACTTTTGAATACGCGGCAAACAGCTGGCTTGAAACATCCTTATGGTCTTCGCGCGTCATACCCTCGCCGATGCCGTCCTTCATCAGACGGGACAGACTCGGAAGCCCTGCAACAGGAGGATACAGTCCTTTCTGAGACATTTCACGGTCAAGAACGATCTGTCCTTCAGTGATATAACCGGTTAAGTCAGGGATTGGGTGAGATATATCGTCGTTCGGCATGGTCAGAATCGGTATCTGCGTAATAGAGCCGGAAGAGCCTTTGATTTTTCCTGCCCGCTCGTACAGCTCCGCCAGGTTAGAATACAAATAACCAGGGTATCCTTTGCGGCCGGGCACCTCGCCGCGCGTCGTGGAAATCTCGCGCAGCGCTTCGCAGTAGTTCGTCATATCGGTCATTACCACAAGTACGTGCATATTGCGCTCATATGCCAGATATTCTGCGGCGGTAAGCGCACAGCGCGGCGTGATAATGCGTTCAATAGACGGTGCATCCGCCAGCGACTGAAACATCACAACGCGGGACAATACACCTGACTGCTCAAACGTATTGATAAAGAACTGCGCCACGTCATACTTAATGCCCATACCGGCAAAGACCATAACAAACTCTTCATCTGCATTTAATATTTTTGCCTGCCTGATAATCTGCGCCGCTAATTTATTGTGCGGAAGTCCGTTTCCGGAAAAAATCGGCAGCTTTTGGCCGCGAATCAGCGTATTCATGCCGTCTATCGCGCTGATGCCTGTCTGAATAAAATCCCGCGGATACACACGCGCATACGGATTTATCGGATAGCCGTTTACATTCAATTTTCTGGAAGAAATGATTTCAGGATACCCGTCGATAGGCTCTCCCAGACCGTTAAAAATGCGTCCAAGCAGACCATCGCCGACGCGCAGCTCCATCGGCGCATCAAGGAACTCAACACTCGATTCATGCAGATCGATTCCCGTCGTGGAACCGAACACCTGCACAACGGCATACTCCTCAGAAATATCCACGATACGGCCGGTACGTTTTTGCCCGCTGCGGTCGCGCACCACGACTATTTCTTCATAAAACACATTTTCACTGCGGTGCACCACGATGATAGGCCCGTCAACGGAACTTACGCCGCGGTATTCAATTCCTTTCATACAGTTCCCACCTTACGATACATTCTTTCGATACTGCCCATCTGTTCATCAAGATGATTTTCAACTTCTTTTATCAGTTCAAGTTTGTCATTCGGAACGCTCGTCTTAACACGGATGATTTCCTCACGGACAGGCAGCGCCGTAATCTGCGGAAGCGGAGCGCCAAGCTTTATCACCGCCAAAGCCCGCTCATAAAAGAGCATTATCAGCTGCAATATCTGTATCTGTTTTTCCGGCACAGAGTATACGTCAACTTCATCAAACGCATTCTGCTGCAAAAAGCCATTCTTAATCATCTCTGCCGCGACAAGGATCAGTCGTTCCGAATCCGGCAGCGCGTCAGGTCCGATAAGCCGGACAATCTGCTCAAGGCGCTGCTCCCGCTTGAGCAAATCAAGCGCTTCAAGACGCACTTCCGCCCAGCGCGGGTCAAGTTTGTCCCACCAGCCGCGGACTTCGTCGGCATATTCGGAATAGGACTCAATCCAGCCGATTGCCGGATAATGGCGCGCGTTTGCCAAATCGCGGTCAAGCGCCCAAAAGCAGCGGATAAACCGCTTCGTATGCTGCGTAACAGGTTCGGAAAAATCTCCTCCCGGCGGAGAGACAGCCCCGATAACAGAAACAGAGCCCTCTTTGCCGCACAGCGATGTTACGCGGCCGGCGCGCTCATAAAACTCCGCGAGCCGTGTCGGCAGATACG
>DXHG01000178.1 GCA_019113455.1 Candidatus Treponema faecavium
CCGTCGGCCAGCGAGACACTTGCCGATGGCAAACTTTTACTTTGCCGACGGCAAACAGAAAATTTGCCGTCGGCAAGTGCGCCGCTGGCCATCGGCAAAATTCATGTCTGATAAATGGCAAAATAAAATTTAGCCGATGGCAAATTTTAATTTTGCAATCGGCAAATTTTTATTTTTTAAATGGGAAATCTGACAGCCGTCGGCAAAACGTGCGTCGGTTCAGCTGTGAGACTTGCGGACGATAGCCGAACTGGCAGTTTACTGCACTGTACGGCGGCAGCCGCCCTGCCCCTGCGCAAAAGCCCAGTTGACAATACCAATGCTTTTTTTTATTATTACTGCACACTCATATATTGTGGAGGCTGATCATGGCAGGAGCCAGTAAAAACTCTCGTACCGCAGTAACCACCCATAAGTTCTTCTGCTCATGCGGCGGTGAAGTGGTTATGAAAACATTGTGCGAAAACGGCAGGATAAAAAACGTCGCCGAATGTGCAAAATGCAAGCGTGTCGAGCGCCGTCCTAAGGATTTTAAATAAAAACCGGCGCATAAAAAAAGAACTGCCCGCGGCAGTTCTTTTTTTATGCGCGCATACTGAGACAGAGCTGCGGCAGACTGGTTCACGGCTTTTGAAGCGCTGCCTGCACGCCGTCGGCATCGCCGCGCCGCCACTCGTCAAGCTGCGCCTGAATCAGCTCTTTTCCTTCTTCAAGAATACGCACCTGTTCCTGCTTAGTCTGCGGCGCAGGATAGATTTTTAAGATTTTTACGCGGTACGAACCGTTTTTTAAATGCCTGATAATACCGTCAAGCGTGGATATTTTATATCCGCCGTCAAGCGCGCATACAGCAACCGGCATCGGCGCGCGGTCAAGTATGCGGCGGAAACCCGCGGCGTAGAACGTACCCAGAGAACCGTCGCGGCTGCGCGTTCCTTCCGGAAAAATAACGGGAATCTGCCCCCGCGCCAATACCCGTTCGGCAAACGAATCAAGGATGTGCATCGCTTTCGCAGGGCTTCCCCTGCGGGGAATCATCGCGTGTTCATGCACACGGAGCATCTCGGAAACAAGCGGCACATGGCGCGCAAGCGAGTCTTTCGCCACAAACCGCAGATCTCGGTCGCGCAGAAAATTCATATAGAGCGGAATATCAAGCAGGCTCTGGTGATTGGACAGTATCAGAAACTGTTGCGGCAGTTCTGCCTTATGCTCCCGATAACCGATAAACCGGAAGTGCTTATACGCCGAAAGAATCGCAAACACGCGCGGCGCGCAGACTTTAACGATATAGTCAGAAATACGGCATGTCAGTTTTTTTGAGAGCGGATACGCTATGATAATCAATGCGGCAACCCAGACCAACGCTACAAGCAAACAGCAAAACGTAAGCACAGTTGACATATATCCTCCTTACTCTGTACACCGCCGGTTTATCAGCAGATACTGCCTAATCCGCCTTCTTTTACCTGAAAGTGGCTGAACTCCATGCTGAACGATGCGCGGCCCTGCGTTGCGGAGCGCAGACTGGTAGAAAAGCCGAACATTTTTGCCATCGGCGCCTGCGCATGGATAATATCGCCTGACTGTTTTGACTCAAGGCTCTGGATAATGCCGCCGCGCTGCGTTACCTGCCCCATCGCGTCTCCAACAAACTCTTTCGGGCAGGAAATATCAACATTCATCACCGGTTCAAGCAGTTCAGGCTGCGCTTTTTCACATGCAGCGTCAAACGCTGCGGCTGCGCATGCGCTGAATGCGAACGGCGTTGCCGCCGCCTCATCATAGACGGTGCTCACGACCGTAACGGCGGTATCGGTGCACGGGTAGCCGTATTGTATGCCTGCGCCGAAACACCCTTCTATTGAAGAGCGAATTGCTTCAAGAATGTCTTCCGGAACGGTATTCTTTTTTATGCCACAGGTATACAGATTGCCGCTTCCCTGTTCGCGCGGTTCAACGCGGAGCGTGATGCAGGCCTTGTTTTCCTTGCCGCCGATTACTTTATCAAACTGTTCGGTATGCTCAGCCGCCGCTGTTACCGCCTCGCGGTACGTTACCTGAGGCGCGCCGACACGGGCTTCTACTTTAAAGTCCTCAAGCATCCGTGTTACCAGCACTTCAAGGTGCAGCTCTCCCATGCCGGAAATAATGAGCTGTCCGGTTTCTTCGTCTTCGCGATATGTAAATGTCGGGTCTTCTTTTGAAAGTATCTCAAGCGTTTCTTTGAGTTTATCGCGTTCAGACAGCGCGGACGGTTCTACCGCAACGGAAATAACCGGCTCGGGAAAATGCATATGCTCAAGCAGCACAGGAAAACCTTCGTTGCCGACGGTATCGCCGGTCTGCGCCAGTTTTAAGCCGATAAGTACGGCGATGTCTCCGGCACTTACGCTGTCCATCGGCTCGCTCTTGTTTGAATGCATACGCAGTATGCGGTTTACCCGCTCGCGCCGTTTTTTGCCGATATTGTATATCTGGTCTCCCGCTTTTATCTTTCCCGAGTACATCCGCACATAGCACAAACTGCCGGCCTCGCGGTCGTACTGAATCTTGAACACAAGCCCAAGCGGCGGTCCGTCAGGCCTGCACGGCACGGCTGTCTGCTCTTCTTTTTTTGTGTGCATACCCACGGCGGCAGGAACTTCGTCAGGCGCCGGAAGGTAATCGACTACCGCGTCAATCAGCGGCTGCACGCCGATATTGCGCCTTGAAGCTCCGCACAAAAACGGCGTGAGCTCGCGGGCGAGCACGGCGCGCCGTATCTCGGCTTTCAGCGTTTCGGCAGGGATTTCCTCGCCCGCCAGGAACAGCTCTGCAATCTCGTCGTTGTGCGAAGCTATTTCGTCCACAAGCCGTTCATGCCATTCCTGCGCCTGCGCAAGACGGGATGCGTCTATATCGCACACTGTCATGCGCTCGCCTTCCGACTCGGCATCCCAGCGGATCTCTTTCATTGCAAGCAGGTCTATAACACCTTCAAAATCGCTTCCGGAACCGATGGGAATCTGCAGCGCTGTTACCGCGCAGCCGAATTTATCGTGCACGTCTTTCATTGCGCCGAAAAAATCAGCGCCGGTACGGTCCATTTTATTTACAAAACAGACACGCGGCACCTGGTACTCGTCCGCCTGTTTCCACACCGTTTCTGTCTGCGGCTGCACCCAGCCGACCGCGCAGATGACGGCGACAGCCCCGTCAAGCACGCGCAGAGAGCGCTCTACTTCAGCGGTAAAGTCGACATGTCCGGGCGTATCGATAATGTTTATCTGATGATCGCGCCAATACGCAGTCGTTGCGGCGCTCTGGATAGTGATGCCGCGTTCCTGTTCCTGCGTCATCCAGTCCATCGTCGCCTGCCCGTCGTCTATTTCACCAATACGGTGGATCTTTCCGGTATAAAAAAGAATGCGTTCTGTGGTAGTTGTTTTTCCGGCGTCGATATGCGCCATAATGCCGATATTGCGCATTTTTTCCAACATGCAGATGCCTCTCTGTAAACAAAAATACGGCATCATTATAGCTGAAATACCCTCGATTGGACAAGCAGAACGGTGTATATCAGCGGCGCGCGGCTCCTGCCGCTAAGTAAATACGTGCAGCAGGCGGCGCATACATTCTTCAAGCACGCTGCGCGGGCACGCAGCGTTAAGCCGCTCAAAGCACGCGCCTTCAGCGCCAAATATATAGCCTTCATCAAACGCGATACGGGCTTTCTGCTGCATCAGTTTTTCAAGCCCTTTCTCATCAATGCGGTATGCGGCGCAATATGCGCTGAAATCTATCCACATCAAATACGTGCCTTCAGTATTATACACGACGGTTTTCGGCAGATGCGCGCGCAGAAAGTCTGCCGCATACGCGATATTCGCGTCAATATAGCGGCGCGCCTGTTCAAGCCAGTCTTCACCGTGTGTATACGCGGCGATAAGCGCTGTCAGCGCAAACGGGGACGCCATCGACACGGAATAGCGTGCTTCGGTTATCTGTTTCCATTTGCGCTGCCAGTCCTGATTGGGAATAATGATGTTGCTCAGCTGCGCGCCGGCAAGGTTGAACGTCTTGCTCGGCGATGTGCACGCGGCAATATGGTCAGCATATGAACCGGCGATTTTTAAAAGCGGCGTGTGCCTGACGCCGAAACGCGTAAGGTCTGCGTGAATCTCATCGCTGATAATCCATTTGCCGTACCGCGCGGCAATTTCAATAAGCTGCCTGAGCTCCTGTTCGCTCCACACGCGGCCAACCGGATTATGCGGACTGCACAGGATCATGCCCGCTGTGTCAGGCCTGGCAAACTGCCGTTCAAGATCTGCGTAATCCATGCGGTAGGTACGATGCTCCTCGTCTTTAATGAGCGGGCTATGCAGCACTCGCCGGCCTGTATTCTGTATTTTCAGCGCAAACGGATGGTATACCGGCGGCTGAATGATGATGCCCGCCCCTTCGCTGCTGAGCGCTTCGAGCAAAAACGCGAGAGCCGGCACAACACCGGGGCTAAAGAATATATCGTCTTCGGCAATCTGCCAGTCAAACCGGCGGCGGTGCCAGCTGACAACAGACTGCTTACATTCCGCACTGCTGTACTCGGTATAGCCAAAAATGCGCCGGTCAATGCGTTCATGCAGCGCGTCAATAATGGGCTGGGCGCACGGCAGATCCATATCGGCAACCCACAGCGGCAGCGCATCTTTTGGGCAGCCGTGCGGCAGATTATCAACTTTTACGGCAAATGTATGTGAACGGTCGATTATTTCGTCAAAATTATACTGCATACGGCAAGTGTAACCGCGGCGCAAGTCTTTGTCCAGAGCGGGCAAAAAAATGTCCCTGCCGGAAAACAGAACAGCTTATACAGCGCTGCGAAAAACAGGAGGAGAACACGCATCGCTGTTCTGGATTTTTTACCCGTTCTGCCACCCATATCCGGCAGAGACTAATCCGTGTATATGCAGGTGATTATACTACGGATGCAGGTATGTTACAATAAATAACT
>DXHG01000179.1 GCA_019113455.1 Candidatus Treponema faecavium
CCACTGTACAGATAGATCTTGTGCGTCTCCGCGAAATCCTTGGCAATCTGCTGAGCAACGCAATCAAGTTCACCGACGACGACGGCGTTATAGAGCTTGCCGTATCGGAAACCGTAAAAAACGATTTGTACTCCGAGTACACGTTCCGTGTAAAAGATTCCGGCTGCGGCATTAAGCCTGAAAACATCAATATTATCTTTGAGGCATTTGAGCAGGGACACGACATCAAAAACTACGGCAAAGCCGGTACCGGGTTAGGTTTAAGCATCTGCAAGAGCCTTGTTGAACTGATGAAAGGCAAGCTTGAAGTTAAAAGTGTTGTCGGAGAAGGTTCTGAATTTTTCTTCTCTATTCCGATCTGCTACACGGAAGAAAACGACGAGACGCTTGACAAAAACCGAATGCTGCCCGACCGGTTCAGCGGCTTTAAGGTGCTGCTTGCGGAAGACAACGAGCTCAATCACGAAATCGAGCAGACGCTGCTTGAGACATACGGATTTATCGTAGACGGCGTTTGGAACGGCAAAGAGCTCATTGAACATTACGAGCTCAAGCCTGATAACTATTTTGATTTTATCCTCCTTGATATACAGATGCCGCTGATGAACGGGCTTGAGGCAACGCGCCGAATACGGCAGTCGGATAAACCTGACGCCAAGACGGTGCCGATTATCGCGATGAGCGCCAACGCGTTTGAAGAAGATATTCAGGAGTCTCGCGAGGCGGGCGTTACCGCGCATATCGCAAAACCGATGGACATCAGCTTCTTATTGCAGACGCTTACGAACCTGTTAAAAGACAAAAAGAAAACGCTCGCCGAAGACAGCGTTGAGGAGCACGCCGCGCTGCCGAGCGCATAAAGAACCGCACGGCCAGCAGCACCTCTGCCCGAGTCAGTCTTTAACCGGAGCGGCGAGTATCTTTTTGAATCTGAGTGCAAACAGCGTCATCGTGGTTACCGCGGCGGTTATATCCGCCGCGGGTTCCGCAAGGTAAATGCCGGCAAGGCCGATAAAGCACGGGAGCACATAGGCAAGCGGAATCAGAATAATCACTTTCCGCAGCAGCGCAAGAAAGAGCGATATTTTTGCCTGCCCTAGACCGACAAATGCGGACTGGCACGCCGTCTGCCCGCCGAATATCCATACGCCTCCCATAAAGAGCGGCAGCATCCGCGCCGAAACGGCAAGCAGTTCCTCGTCGCTGGTAAAAATGCGCACCAGCACGTGCGGAAAGAGATTTGCCGCGAGCCAGCCTGCAGCCGTAATGCACAGCGACACGGCAAGCATGATGCGCACCGTCTGGCGCACGCGGTCTGTTTTTCCGGCACCGTAATTAAAGCTGATAATCGGCTGCGTGCCCTGCGTAAATCCCATCACAGGTACAAACACCAGCTGCATGAGACTCTGCAGAATAGTCATCGAGCCGACATACAGGTCGCCGCCGTATTTTTGGAGCTGCGTGTTAAACACTATCACAATAAGGCTTTCGGTAGCCTGCATAATAAACGGAGACACGCCGAGCGCCACGATGCGGCCTGCCTGATGCAGGTCAAGCGCGAAATACCTGCGGCGGAGCTTAAACGCGCTGCGCCGCGAGCATAAAAAGAGAATCACCCATACGGCGCTCGCCGCCTGCGAAATAACCGTCGCAAGAGCCGCGCCCGTAACGCCCATATCGAAAAGAAATATAAAAATCGGGTCAAGGATAATATTGAGCACGGCGCCGATAATCACTGACAGCATCGCAGTCTTTGCATGTCCCTGGCACGTGATAAACATGTTCAGTCCGAGCGAGAGCTGCACAAATATCGTGCCTAAAAGATACACGGAAAGGTACTCAAGCGCGTACGGAATAGTGGCGCTGCTCGCGCCGAACACATATAAGAGCGGCTCCTTGCATATCCAGAACACAGCCGTAAGCACAACGGCAAAACACACAAGCAGCGCCGCTGCCGTGCCCAGAATGCGTTCTGCCGCGTCCCGCCGTTCACGTCCCAGCTCTATCGCCGCAAGCGGCGCGCCGCCTGCACCGGCAAACGCCGAAAACGCCGATATAATCGTGATAATGGGAAACGTCAGGCCGACGCCGGTCAGCGCGGCTGCACCTTCTTCAGGAATATGGCCGATATACATGCGGTCTACAATATTATAGAGCACATTGATAAACTGCGCAGCGACAGACGGCACGGCAAGCATAAAAATGAGCTTTGCCGGAGACGCCGTCCCCAGCCATTCTTCTTCTTTTGTCATATTGTTCTATTTCCTTTCAATTATTATATACTGACTGTGTGTTTTTCATTCGCACACACTGTGCAGCGTCAAACTTGACAGCTTGGAGAGAAGCGGCAAGCCTGTATGTTTACAGCGCTTGCCTGCAATAAAGTAAACGCCGGCGCGTGCAGTCAGTATACCGAATACTTACATAAAAAAACAAGTTGTAGTATACTTTCACATATATTCTTTATACACAGGAGTTTATTGGTATGAAAGAGTTAAAGGGAAGTCAGACCGAAAAGAATCTGGAAACCGCGTTTGCCGGCGAGTCAATGGCGCGCAACAAGTATACGTATTACGCGTCGAAAGCCCGCAAAGACGGCTATGTGCAGATAGCAGAACTGTTTGAAGAGACTGCCGCGAATGAAAAAGAACACGCGAAAATCTGGTTCAAACTGCTCCACGGCGGAGAGATTGCCGATACTGCAGCAAATCTCAAAGATGCGGCTGCCGGTGAAAACTACGAGTGGACAGACATGTACGCCGGTTTCGCACAGACAGCTAAAGAAGAGGGCTTTGATCACATCGCTTCGCTGTTTGAAATGGTCGCCAAGATCGAAAAGTCTCACGAAGAGCGCTATCTGAAGCTCTTGTCAAACGTGCAGAACGGGCTTGTCTTTTCAAAAGACGGCGACACGCTGTGGCAGTGCAGCAACTGCGGTCATCTGGTTGTCGGCAAAAAAGCGCCCGACGTATGCCCGGTATGCGCGCATCCACAGGCATATTTCCAGGTAAAGGCTGAAAACTACTAATTCTGCAGCAAAAAAAGAAACGCAGCGCACTTTCTGGTGCCTGCGTTTCTTTTTTTACAAATACGCATACATTCTAAAACATTATGCAGGTGCTTACACACACAATACAGGCGCCGGCCGATCATACGGGTACGGTATATTCGGCTTCGCTTTCGGTTTACGTATGGGACAATTCTGTTGAACTCTATGACGGCAGACTCCGCCCGCTCGTTCTTGTCTGCCCGGGCGGCGGCTACCGCCTCACGTCAGACCGCGAGGCAGACACGATCGCAAGCCAGTTCTTCGCGATGGGCTTTCATGCGGCGGTGCTGCGCTACAGCGTCGCGCCTGCGCGCTATCCGACAGCACTTGCACAGCTTGCGCTTTCGATGCGCCTGATTCGCGAGCACGGCGCGCAGTGGTATGTCGATACGGATAACATCGCCGTGCTCGGCTGTTCGGCGGGAGGGCACCTTGCCGCCTGTCTTGCCTGTTTCTGGAACGAGCCGGAACTGCATACGCTCACGGGCGCGCAGCCAGCGCAGATCCGCCCCAACGCGCAGATACTGTGCTATCCGGTTATCACGTCAGGCGAGTACCGCCACGAAGGCAGCTTTGCAAACCTGCTTGGCGAAACGGACAGCCCGGAGCTGCGCGCAAAGCTTTCGCTTGAGCGTCAGGTAACGGCGGACACGCCGCCGGCGTTTATCTGGAATTCATACACAGATGAGTGCGTACCTGCACAAAACAGCCTGCTCTATGTGCAGGCGCTCTGCGCGCACAATATCAGCACGGAATATCACCTGTTCAGCATAGGAGCGCACGGCATCGGTACGGCAACGCCCGTATCAATGTGCAAAGAAGGACGCGGCGTACAGAAAGAGTGTGCGCTGTGGCTGCCCATGGCGTACAATTGGCTTAACCATGTATGGCGTGTTTAGGTAAGCAGCTCCGCTAAAGAATCGAACGCAGCGGAAGAAGCCGCCGCCGCCTGGTTTTCGCGCTGAACAGCATTGAGCACTTCCTGCCGAAATACTTTTACGTGTTTTGGCGCTTCAACACCTATTTTTACTTGCTCGCCGTGGATTTCGATAATCGTTACGGAAATATCTTCTCCGATACAGATCTTTTCGTTCAGCTTGCGGGAGAGGATCAGCATGTGTCCCCCTTTGTTCCGCTCAGCGGATGCGGAAGCACCTGCTTTATCTTCCAGCGCGAATCGGAAAGCACCGCCTGCATACACTGCCGGTTGCTGATATTGACAATCAGCGGCCCCTGCAGATTAACAGTTATATCGCCTTTGTCGCGCGGGAGCGTAATCAGCGCAAACACGGCGACATCAGAGGGAGAGGAAACGCCTATTTTGGCAAGCTCGCGGTCGTCGATATCCGCTTCATAGTCCGCACAGACTAAAAACGGATCGACGACAAGAAACGCAAGCGAATCTTTCTGCACCGACTGAAGCCACAGGAACGGTTCATATCCGGTCGGCAGCAGCACATACTGCGTGTACGATTCAAAACCGAATAATCCCTGCGGTATCGTAAGCAACTGATCATCCGGCACCGATACCGTGCCTAGGGCTTTTGTCTTTATTTCCATACGCGGAACTCACCTACCGCATATAATTCAGCAGCGAATTCTGATACAGCCGCGCAGCCGTACTGAGTGTTGCCTGCTGCACATACTCCATCATTTTCATGTCGGTTACCGCTTTGGTAAAATCAAGGTCTCCTTCCCGCGACACAAGCTTTGTCGCGTTCAGCGCCGTCTGTGCGTTCCGCGCGACATTCGCCTGCGCGCGTTCGTAGAGCGCGCCGTTTTCGGCAAGGCGCGTCGTAAGATTATTCAGTCCGCTGTCAATGCTGCCAAGCACGCTGCCGCCGATTGCTTCCGCGTCGCCGCGGAACATTGCGTCCCGCAGCGCAATCACGGAATCGAACAGAGAACCGCCGGTTACGCGCACGGAATCGGCCATGTTGTACGGCGGGCGCTGATTCAGCCCGGCGTCTTTAATAACGCCCAAATCAGAGAGCACCGTACCGGACACGTCTTCAAGCCAGAGCTGCCGCGCATCCGTTGTCTGCATCACGATACCGTGCGTTACAGGGTCTACAGACACTTTCACGGCAGCGCCGGAGTCGTTTATCTTTGCCGCAACGGCATACAGGCTGTCTCCTGCGTGAATGTCGATGCGCACCCCGTCTACTGCGATGACGCTGTCGGCCGAAGCAGCAAACGCTGACGCATCGCGCTGTGAAATCAAAAGCTGCGGTTCCGCCCAGAACATGCGGTTTCCGGCGCGCTGCGTCTGCATAAACGCGCGTTCATCAACTTCAATATTGTTTTCTTCTATTGTACCGTTGTAGCGTACAGCGGAAATTACCGGAGAACCGGCGCCGGGGACACTGCCCATTTCCACTTCAAACGGCGTGCCTTTTACCCGAGAGCCTGCAAAGAGTGCCATGCCGTCAGGGCCGACGGCGTTCGCGTTCTGCACCAGCTCGCCCAAGAGCTCGTCAACTTCCGCCGCCATATTGCGCAGGTCTTCGGGCGTATACGTGCCCGTTGCGCCCGTTACGGCAAGCTCGCGCAGCCGCTGCACAATCTGCAGCGAATGGTTCATATAGCCTTCAGATATCTGGTACTGGTCGGCAAGCGTCTGCGCGTTTTTGCCAAACTGCTCCATCCGCGTTGCGTACGACTGGTACCGCACCAGATGCCCCGCTGCGATAGGATCGTCGCGCAGCGACTGAATACGCTGCTGACTGCCAAGCTGATTGTTGGCCGCGTTCAGCCGCGCCTCCTGAAACCGCAGATTATACTGAACGTTATTATTCATCATGCCTGTGCTGACACGCTGCATATGCTATTCCTCCTGCCGTATTACACGCCTAATCTGTTGATAACCGTATCAAGCAGTTCATCCATTACAGAAATAAACCGCGCCGCCGCATTGTATCCATGCTGGAACTTGATAATATCGGCTAATTCTTCATCGATATTTACGCCCGAAATAGATTCCCGCAGATTGCGCAGGTCTCCCATAATCACATTCTGCTGCGCGAGCATGTTCTGCGCCTGTTCTCCTTTGAGCCCTACATTCGTAACCGATTCGGCAAAGTAGTCGTCAAACGTGCGCGAGCGGCCAATCATTACCGGCGTGTTGCGCAGCGACGCTATCTGACTTGCAGCGGAGCTGTCTCCCGGCTCAACGCTGCCTGCCGCACTCGGATACGCCGCCGCGACAGAAAGCACATCGCTGCGGATTGCACCGTTCACCGTGATATAGGCAGCCGGATTCAGCATCGGAGACACCGCGTACTGCGCATTTGCGGCAAGCCGCGCCACCGCATCGGGCTGGTTAAAGTCATAGGCGTTTTCCGCGCCGCGGCCCGCAAGCACGCCCGCATAGCCTGAAAGAAAATGTCCTGAATCCTCAACGTGGCGGATAACAAAATCGGGGTTTGCCGCGTCGGAAGCAGTCGTCGCCTTAAGCACCAGATTGCTGTTGCGGTCAAGATACGCCTTTACTTCGCCATCGGAATCGTTTATGCGGTTGATAATCGTTTCTACCGTGTCGGTCGGATAATAGGGAACGGTTATATTTCCCGTTTTTCCTGCGATAGTGATAACGCCTTCAAGCCCCGTCTGCGCTGTCGCCGCAAGCGCGTTCGAGCCGGTCAGGCGGAACACATACGAAGAATCGAGCGCGCCGTCGCCATCGCGGTCATAATTGCCGTTCACGTTTTCAACAAAATCCTGCTGTACAAAGAAATCAAGCCCCGTTGTGCCGTTTGCGCCCATCGCATTGCGGTGAATGTCGTTTACCATGTCGGCAAAGTTCATCGTCATCGTGTTGAGGCTCTGCATTTCGTTTCGCACATCAACGTCGCGCAGCTCAACGAGCGCGCCAAGCGAGCCGCCCGTTATCTGCGCGGCATTCTGCGTGTCTGCCCAGACAACCTCGTTAAACGCATTGTTGTCAGTCGGAGACACGACGGCAAACTGGCGGAATTTGGAACCCTGCACCAGAATATGACCGTCTATATGCACCATAAACTCGTCGGCATCGCGCCGGTCAGCAGACACATTAACCAGCCCGGACAGCTTGTCAACGAGCAGATCGCGGCGGTCAAGCAGGTCGTTGGGATTGTCTCCCATTGCCTGCGACTTGATGATTTCTTCATTTACCTGCGCAATCTGGCGCGCATAGTCGTTTACCTGGCGCACCGTGGCATCTATATCACCGTTAATAAACGTGGCAACGCCATTGAGTGAGGCATAGCGCTGCCGTATCGAACCGGCAAGCGTGTCGCCGCGCGTTACAATCGCCTGCCGCGCCGCCTGCGAATCGGGGTACAGCGCCAGTTCCTGCCACGCCTGCCAGAACTGATCCATATGGGAGCGCACCGACGTTTCCGCAGGCTCATTGTATATCTGCTCAAGCATCACGTAGTATTTTTCGCGCGTGCTCCAGTACGATTCCTGATGCGCCTGCGCCGTGATGCGCGCGTCAAGCAGCTCGTCGCGCACGCGCGTTACATCCTGAACGGTCATGCCCTGTCCCACTTGCCCGGGAGTTTCCGCACGCGAAAGGTCAGGCCGGTACAGCGGGTCAAAGGCGCGCATCTGTACGCGCTGGCGCGAATAGCCTTCCGTATCGGCGTTTGACACGTTATGACCGGCAGTATTTATTGCAGTCGTATGAGCCATCAGACTGCGTTTACCCATTTCAATTCCGGCAAAAGATGAAGCCATAGTTTCTTTCTCCTATATTACTGCGTCAAGAACCAGACATTCAGGACGGGATTTGACCAGCGAACCGGTATTGGAATATACCGTGTTGCGGCGTTCAGGAATCACTTTATCAAAGATTCCCTGCAAAAACTCCCGTGCAACACGGATATAGGCGTTAAGCGATTCGTTTTCTATCTTTGATTTGGACAGCTTGCTGCGCACTTCGGCAAAAATCTTTAAGATAGCGTTGCGGTTCGCGTCGCTTAACGAACGCACCGCCGCAAAAACATCGCCGCTGTCGTTTTGTTCGCCGCTCAATGCCGCGCACGACGATATCCGCGTGTGTTCAAGCTCGCAGAAACTTTCTGCAAGTTCTCCCATATGATACAGAATACTGTCAAGATCTGTCCATTGCTTTTCAGTTACGGAAACGCGAACCTGCCGCTGCGCGGCAAGTATCTCGTCAAGCAGCGCGCTCTGGGCGCCAAGCGTTTTATACAATGTTAAAGCAGCTGTTTTTTTATCCATCATTCTCTACCTACTCCGTTTACAGACAGACACTGTGCTGAATTATTACTCTTTCTGAATATCGGCAAAAAGCGCAAAAGCCATTACACAAAAGGAATAGGGAATAAGAACGCTTGAACACACCTGCGCGTGTATAAAAAAACCGCCCAGACGGGGCGGCGGAACGGTTATTGGTAAAAGGATTTGAGCCATGCAGGGATCGAACCTGCGACCCACAGATTAAGAGTCTGTTGCTCTACCAGCTGAGCTAATGGCCCAAAATAAAAATATACACGCTGCGGCAGCTGCCGGGAACTTTGAGCCATGCAGGGATCGAACCTGCGACCCACAGATTAAGAGTCTGTTGCTCTACCAGCTGAGCTAATGGCCCGACATACTCATTGCGTCCGACACGGCTCGAACGTGCGACCTACGGATTCGAAGTCCGTTGCTCTATCCAGCTGAGCTACGAACGCATATCTCACGTCCCGCAGTAACGCAGAGGGTGCCTGGTGGGTTTCGAACCCACGACAGCCAGATCCACAATCTGGTGCTCTACCCCTGAACTACAGGCACCGTGTAAATAACGAAAAAA
>DXHG01000180.1 GCA_019113455.1 Candidatus Treponema faecavium
TACAGAGAATAAGAAAGAAAAAAAGCCGCGTGCACACGCAGAAACTGAACCGCAGCGAACTGCAAATCCGGCGCCGCAAGAGCCGCGTGCAGAGTACACGCCGGTGCTCTGCGCCAAGTCAAGCGGTGCATTGACACTTTTGCCCGTGTTATTTATAATCGTTATACCCCTTGGGACTGCGTATGCGGTTTCCATTTGTCCATAAGGAGATAGTATGAGAAAATACGAACTGATGGCTATTTTTCCCATTGAGGAAGAAAAGTGCAAAGTTGGGCTTGAATCGCTTAAGGCATCGCTTGGCGAGTTCGGCGTTGAGATTGAAAAAGAAGAGCCGTTTGGCGACCGCGATTTGTGCTATGAAGTAAAGAAGCAAAAGCGCGGCCGGTATATCCTGTTTACCGTCAAGGCAAACCCGTCAAAACTTGCCGATCTGGATCGGGTGTTTAAGTTAAACGATAATCTTATCAAATACATGTTCGTTAAAATAGACGAATAAGCGGGCAGGAGATAGATATGGCAGACGTCAATGTAGTCGTGCTTATCGGCAGACTGACACGTGATGCGGAACTCAAGTATACAAACGGCGGTTTTCCCGTCGCTAACTTTGCCATAGCCATCAACCGCCGCCGGAAGAATGGCGACCAATGGGTTGAAGAAGTGAATTACTTTGATGTGAGTCTGTTTGGCAGATCTGCTGAAACGCTGAAGCAGTATCTGGTAAAAGGCAAACAGGTTGGCATTGAAGGTGAACTACGGCAGGATCGCTGGGAGCAGCCGGATGGGCAGATGCGCAATAAAGTGTTTATTGTTGCCAATTCGCTGCAGCTGCTTGGCGGCACGCAGAACGGAAACGGCGGTATGTCTGGCGGGGGGTACAGCGCTAATCAAAATTTCCGTTCCGGCTATCATAATCAAAATCGCGGTTCATATGAAAACGCTGCGCAGCAGCATACCGACTACGCTCAGGAGCCATATGTGCAGAATGAGTATGACGCTTCTGATCCGGGGTTTCCGTCTGATATTCCGTTCTGATATATGTATTGCACTATCTGGTGCCATACATATGCGGCATAGCTGCTGTATGCAAAGCTGCCGCTGATACTTTTACTGTTAAGGAGCAAGCATTATGTCTGATGTAGAAAATAAAGATATTGAAGCGGCGCCTGAAACTCAGGCGCAGGATACCGCGCGCGAACCTGACGAACGCGCACCGCGGGCAAAGAACAAGGCATTTTTCCGCAAAAAGGTATGCCGTTTCTGCACGCAGAAAACGACAATCACGTATAAGGACGCGGATATGCTTCGCCGCTATACCACCGAACGCGGAAAGATTCTGCCGCGTCGGATTACCGGTACATGCGCAAAGCATCAGCGCCGTCTTGCGCTTGAAATAAAGCGCGCGCGCTCAATCTGCCTGCTGCCGTTTGTGGCTGACTGACGTTTTAGTATCTGAAAATCCGGCTTGAACCGATCCCACTCCTGGTAACGGTTTATGTGTCTTTAATAGGAGCTTGAAATGAAAATTATTTTAAATGCAGATGTAAAACATCTTGGTGAAGAAGGCGATGTAAAAGTTGTCGCCAATGGATATGCCCGCAACTACCTGTTTCCGCGGAATCTGGCTGTTCCCTATAACGACATGACTGTTGCGTATTTTGAAAGCCGCAGAGCGGAAATAGAGGCAAGAAAAGAAGAAAAGCGCAAGGATGCCGCGTCTGTAAAAGATAAGCTTGAAGCGCTTGTTATAGAAATTGTTATGCCGGCTGGTGCAAACGGCAAGCTGTACGGTGCGGTTACAAACCAGACGCTTTCAGACGAGCTGTATAAGGCCGGCTTTGAAATTGAGCGTAAGCGGATTGAAATTCCCGGTCTGGCAATTAAGTCGGTCGGCAAGTATCATGCGCTGGTGCGCCTGTATGAAACTGCGCAGGCGCAGATACAGTTCAGCGTTATAAGCCAGCAGGACGCTGAAGCAGCTGCGGCAAAAGCCGCCGCCGAGTCTGCGTCTGCTGAATCCGGCGCACAAGCGGAGACGCCTGCCGCTGCAGAAGACAGCGCTTCTGCGGAATAAGTTCCGTATATGGCTGCTGCATCCCTGAAAGACAAGATTCCGCCCCACGATGCCGATGCCGAACAGGCGACGCTGGGCGCACTGCTGTACGACTGGGATGCAGTCAGCTCGGTTCTTTCTTTTCTCCGTCCCGAACGGTTTTATTCTCTCCAAAATCAAATTGTTTTTGAAGCTATGCTTTCCCTTTTTAAGAAGGGAATCAGGGGCGACATCTTAACGCTTATTGAAGAGCTGCGAAGCTCCGGCAAGCTTGAAGCCGCAGGCGGCGCGGGTTATATCAGCGCGCTGCCTGACACCGTGCCGACAAGCGCAAATATTGAGTATTACGCAAAAATTGTGCTTGATAAGTCTATCAGGCGCGATCTTATCCGCGTGTCTGCTCAAATTATGGCTGAGTCGCATGACGATACAAAAGAAAGCCGCGGTATTCTTGAAGACGCACAGAATAAAATATTTTCGCTTACAGACATAAACCAAAATCAGATCATCAGGTCTATGACGGAGCTTATGCCGTCGACGCTTGAGGTTATCGAGACGCATATCAGGAACCGCGATGCGTATACCGGTATCCCGTCCGGTTTTACTGATTTGGACAACATGACAAGCGGTTTTCAGAACTCCGAGCTGATTATTATCGGCGCGCGGCCGTCTATCGGTAAAACGGCGCTTGCGCTGTCGATGGCGCAGAATATTTCGATTGAGCGCAAAATACCGACCGGTTTTTTTTCGCTTGAAATGTCATGCCAGCAGATTGGCCAGCGCCTGCTGTCTCAGGAGGCGCGCATCCCGTCGCAGAAACTGCGTTCCGGTATGCTGAAAATGGACGATCTGCAGCGGCTGCAGGATGCGGCAAGCCGCTGTTATGAGTCTCCGTTTTATATCGTAGACAGCCCGAATATGAAGCTGCTCGATCTGCGCGCTATTGCGCGCCAAATGGTAATACAGTATCAGGTGCAGATTATTTTTATCGATTACCTTACGCTCATAACAAGTGAAAATACAACTATCCCGCGCCATGAGCAGATTGCAGAGATTTCCCGCTCGCTTAAAAGCCTTGCCCGCGAGCTTGCAATTCCGATTGTCGCGCTGTCTCAGGTGCGCCGCGACGCGGAAGGGCAGCGCCCGACGCTCGCCGATTTGCGCGAGTCAGGCTCAATAGAGCAGGACGCGGATGTGGTAATGTTCCTGCATCGGGAACGCCGTCATGACGCAGATCCGGAAGAGCGTGCGGCAGTGCAGGACACGGAGCTCATCTTATCCAAGCAGCGAAACGGTCCTATCGGCGATATTCATATCATGTATCTGCCGGCCTATACAAAGTTTGAGAATAAAACGGAACAGTCGTTTTAAACGCGCTTGTTTTGCGGCGCGCAGTGTGAAAACAGTGCAGCAGCAGCCGCGGCAGTTTTGCGTGCGTATGCGCCGCTGTTCTCAAGTTTCGCCAGCTTGAGATTGTAATTCAGTCAGGTTCAGTTCCATAAAAATATCAGCATACGGATTGTCATTATACCGCGGTATGCGTCGAAACCCCATCTTTTCATATAACTTAAGGGCTCTTATGCTGCTTGAAACTGTATCCAGAAGCAGGCTGGTAAAGCGTCTGCTTTGTGCAAATGCTATTGCCGTTTGCAGCAGTGCGTATCCCAGTTTCTGTCCGTAATACTTTTGCAAGATATACAGCGCTTTGAGCTCACAAACAGTACCCTTGTGCGCCCGCACCGCGGCAGTGCCGATAATTGCCCGCCCGTCAAAAAGCAGCCAGAATCTTTCAAAATTATGCGTGATATCCGCATACATGCAGTGCCTGCCGCAGATGTCAAACACTTTGCCGGATTCTGCAAATACGCTGCTTAAAAACGCAAGCGTCTCTTGCTGATGCGCGGTTTCGTATGGCCGTATTGCATACGGCTGATGCGCAGTATTGTTTGCCAGAGACACCATTTTACGCTCCTTCTGTAAAATTACTGCAATGCGGCACGCCGGTATGCGCCGCTTCTCCATCCGCTCTTATTCGCCAGTATATTTTAATGTATACATTTCTTTTAATGACAATCTTGTATGTATATTAAAGTATACTAATATATCCTGGTTGTCTATATTTGATTACCGATAAAGCCGCATACGCAGCTAAACAGAAGCCGCGGCGCATAGTTTATATGGTGATTTCAATCAGATTGTCTTCAATGCCGGCGACACAGCTCTCATAGTAATTGTCTCCGGTTGTGCGGGGGCCGCTTACCGTTTTATAGCCGTCTCTGCGCAGTCGGTCTGTGAGCACGTCGACGGCTTCTTTGCTTCCAACACTGAACGCGAGGTGAATATAACCGGTCCGTACCGGCGTTTTTTCTGCATTATCCATATTCGGCCGCTGCATAAGCTCAAGCCGGCACCCGCCGCTGAACGTGAGAAAATATGAGCGGAAACCGGTATTTGGATTATGATAGCCGCCGTTCGCTTCTGCCGAAAAGTAAGTGATAAAGAAATCCTTTGCCTGTTCCAGATTGTTGACATAGAGCGCGATATGGTCGATGTGCATCATTGTTCTCCTAATATATGCAGATATAGGATCAAGTATACAGGCCATTTGCAAGGACTGAAAGACGCCGCGTATTTTCTGTCCGTTCTGTCAGAGGATGCGGCGGCGCACAAACGGGATCGCGCGCAGTATCCAGGTGCCGCCGAAAGAAAGCAGAATAGCCGCCGCGCTTACCGCTCCTATACATACGCCAAGAGAATACATATCAGGCGTCCAGTGCAGCATTTTGGTAAAGAAATTAATCGGCACTGTGTGCATGATGTACACGCCGAATGTAAGCGGACATAAAAAGCTGATAAGCGCATTGCGCCTGTTAAGCTTTCTGCATACAGAAAAGAGCGCCCACGCTGCAGCCGCTGTGAGCGGGCTGTCGTATCCCAGTGCGTGAAGAGATGGCGTGCCTGCAGTAACGGTGCGGGGAACAATCGTCTGTATAAACGCTGCGCAGAGCACATAGCACAGCAGCACGAGCAGCGACGCGCGGAAAGGAAGTGCAAAGCGCCTGCAATGGAACGCATGACCCAGCAGCAGATAAAAAATATAGATAGATACCTGCGGAAAGTTCCAGTTGAGTTTTTGCGGAAGAAAGAAATCGGCAAATGGAATCACAAACGAGATGACAAACAGTACGCAGAGCGTATATGTTATCGTGCGGCCGTCTGCCGCTGCGGTAAAGACTTTAACGGCGGGGAGCAGCGCATAGAGACCAATTACCATATAGAGATACCACATATGATCCCAGTTATACCCCATGAGATTCGCCAAGAGCGCGTGCAGCACGAGGCTTGCGGTGAGTCGTCCGTGCACCACAGCACATTCCGCAATGGCATAGACAGAGCCGAACAGCAGAATCACAAGCAGAAAACGCGGAATGTATTTTTTATAAATCGTTGCAGCGGAAAGCGTTTTTTCAGGAGCCAGAAACACCGCGCCGGTTATCATCACAAATGCCGGTACGCACCAGTTGAGCGCGTTTCTGCATGTTCTGATTACGAGCAGTTCCGTTTGCGACAACGCATCTTCCGCCAAGAGAACCGGCATACTGAGTACGTGCAGAAACAGCACGGCAAAGCAGGCAAAGACCCGTATGTAATTGAGATATTCTGTGTCCTGCGCCGCCTGTGCGGCCGTGCGTGTGCTGTGCATTGACATATGCCTTTGTAAATATAACTGACAATTATGTATATGCGCGATAATAAGTAATTATCAAGTTGTTGTCAATAGTTTACAAGTATATAAAAATTTGTTTTTGATTACATCACAGAGTGGTTCTTAGTTGTTATGACAAATATTCAGCGATGCCTTGCGCAGAACATGAAAAAGCACCGCAAACGAATGGGGCTTTCGCAGGCGGCGCTTGCGGAGCGGGCAGGGACAGCCGCCAATTATATCGCGCTTATTGAAGTGGGAAAGAACTTTCCGTCGCTTCCGATGCTGGAAAAAATAGCCTGCGCGCTCGAAATAGACGCGCTTGACTTGTTTGATGCGCAGGGGCTTGTTTCGGTTGATAAGTCTGCGCTGCTTGCCGATTTGCTTGAGTCAGTTACAAAAACAATCACCGACACCGTGTGCTCCCATTCCATCCGTTCGTAACTGCGCTCTTGTTCTGCGCGGCGGCAGTCTTTGTATAGTGCCCTGAACCGGTGTATTTGTTTTATCTATGCACAGCGATATGTCGTACGTATTTGCAGTTTATTGTGCTGCGGAGTATAGTGGCGGTACGGCAGACAAAGCCGATTTTCCATGAAAACCGTATGCGGAGGTAAATATGCGTCTGATAGAAAATAAAACATTTGATGAAGAACGCGCGCTGTACGCAGCCGAACACGTAACAGTGAGAAACTGTTCTTTTGACGGTCCCGCGGACGGGGAGAGCGCGTGCAAAGAATGCCGCGACATACGTATTGAGCAGTGTTTTTTTAATTTGCGGTATCCGCTGTGGCACGTGCACGGCCTGTATGTCGGCGATTCCGAAATGACAGAGATGTGCCGCGCAGCACTGTGGTATTCAAATTCCGTTGAAATAACCGGCATAAAGCTGCACGGCATCAAGGCGCTCCGTGAGTGCGCAGACGTGCGTATCAGCGGCTGCGATATTGTTTCGCCTGAGTTCGGCTGGTTTACGCGCGGCATCTGCATGGAACACACCAGCGCTGAAAGCGAGTATTTTATGCTGCGTTCAAGCGGCCTGCAGTTTGCAGCTGTTTCTCTCAAAGGAAAGTATTCGTTTCAATATATAGAGGATTCGGTGTTTACGGGGTGCCGCTTTGACACAAAAGACGCTTTTTGGCACGCCAAAAACGTCAGCATAAAGAACAGCGTCGTCAAAGGCGAGTATCTCGCGTGGTACAGCGAAAACGTAACGTTTGAGAACTGCACGATAATCGGCACGCAGCCGCTGTGCTACTGCAAAGGGCTGAAACTGATTAACTGCAAAATGCTTGATACCGATCTTGCGTTTGAGCGTTCCGTCGTGCAGGCGGATATTGCTGCGCCGGTGATAAGCATTAAAAATCCGCTTGCCGGAAGCCGCATCTGCGTGCCTGCTGTAGGTGAGATAATCCGCGACATTGCGGGTGCCGACGGTGAAGTCTGCATACAGCCGCCGTGCGGCAAATCACGCGCTTCCTGCACAGGCGTCTGCGCGTAACCTGCTGTGCTGCGCCAGGCGGCGTTCCCCGCTGTCTGCGCCGCAGCCATCCTGCTGCGTCATAAGCCGTGCAGCTTTGTGCGCAGCGGGAATATCGGCGGCTGCCCAGTCAAGCCCAGGCAGTTCCTGCGGAAAAACCCACCGGCAGTCAGTATGCGCGCAAAGCCGTATAGTGCCAGATACAATCCTGCATATATAGACATGCAGCGTGACAGAAAATGCTTTATAGCTGTGGCGCACCGTACTAAGCGGGTGCAATATCTCAATCTGCACGCCAAGTTCTTCCTGTATTTCACGGCAGAGCGCCGCTTCAGGTGTTTCCCCGGCTTCTATTTTGCCGCCGGGGAATTCCCATTTGCCGTGCGTTTCGTTCGGCGTTTCACCGGCTTTCGGACCGCGGCGCCGTGCGCAGAAAACGCGCGCCTGTACGGCGCCGTCCGTGCGCACGATAACCGCCGCGCACACGTTAAGGTGTTTCATATGCGGTCAGTATAGCGGTTCCGCGGCAAAATGACAAACGCATTGAACGCGTACTTCCTGCGCGGCGCTTAAGCGTGTGCAGTATGCGGTCCGTGCCCTGATTCATTTCGGAAGAGCTGTCTGCTATGTGTTCCGTGATTTTCTGAATATCGCCAAGCGCCTCGTTTAAAAGCAGCACGCGCCCGCTGTCATATATGCGTGTCTGGGTGATAACGTTCATGATAAGCGAAAAGTCAATATACAGCGCACGGCGAAATACGTTTCATATGGAACTTCACTTTATTACTTATTGCACTTTTATATCATGGGGATGCGCATAATGCAGCAGGTGAAACTGCGTGCATAGGGCGCAGACGGTTGTGTGTACACGGGTTCTGCCGTTATACTGATGTGCAGAACTAAAAAAGGAGCGGTATATATTATGGAAGAAAAACGAATTATTGAAATTTGCGCCAATTCCGCACAAAGCTGCGCAGAAGCCGAAGCCGGAGGTGCGGCGCGCGTGGAGCTCTGCGCGGGGATTCCCGAAGGCGGCACAACGCCGAGTTATGGCGAAATACGCGCCGCCATGCAGGCAGCGCCGCATATCGACGTCAACGTGATTATCCGTCCGCGCGGCGGGGATTTCTTGTACACGGAAACCGAGATACAGGCGATGCTCTTTGACATAGAACTCTGCCGGAACCTCGGCGTGCACGGCGTCGTGTTCGGCTGCCTGACTGCTGACGGCTGTCTTGACGTGCCGCTCCTGCGCCGGCTGAAAGCCGCCGCAGGGCCGCTTTCCGTTACGTGCCACCGTGCGTTTGACGTGTGCCGGAACCCGTGCGGCGCGCTTGAGACACTCATTGATCTCGGCTTTGACCGCGTGCTTACATCGGGACAGCAGAGCGACGCAGTGCAGGGCATACCGCTTATCGCCGAACTCGTGGCGCAGGCGGCAGGACGCATTATTGTCATGCCCGGCTGCGGCGTGCGCGAATCCAATATCGCAGAAATTGAAGCGAAGACCGGCGCGTGTGAGTTTCACACTTCCGCGCGGAGCGCCGTGCCGAGCCGTATGCGCTATCATAATACGGCTGTCTTTATGGGGAGCGCCGCCGTGCCGGACGAATTTGAAATCATGCAGACGGACCGGCGCAAAGTGGCGCGCTTCGTAGAACGCGGCGACTAGCGTCCGTGCAGTGCAGCGGCGTTTACATTTTGACAGACAAGTAATGTATGCGTACGTCCAGATGTAGGGATACTTACAAAACAGCATTTAGTAAAGTC
>DXHG01000181.1 GCA_019113455.1 Candidatus Treponema faecavium
ATTTTATCGCGCGCTATATTCCGCCGCTCGTTATGGCGGTGCTGCTTACCGACTGCCTCAAAACAGCCGACATCTGGGGCCCGCTGCACGGTCTGCCGCACGCTGCAGGCCTCCTGTTCACGATTGTGTCATATCTGCTGAAAAGCAACGCGATGATCAGCATCTTCGGCGGAACGATTATTTATATGCTGCTTGTGTAAACCTGCAAGCTGACAAATTACGGGCCGTGTCTCAAAATTGCGTATTGTTCCGTGCCTGCCGCTGCGTTTATGCCTGGGAAACACACGGCAATTTGCTGACGCAAATACCCTTGCACAAACAAAGCTCAGCAAGTTTGCAGATGCCCCGAACGATTACGGTAACTTGCCGCAGCCCTTGTGTCAACTTGCCGCGGATATTCAGTCAATGTAATTCCGCCTCACTGCTTGACAGCTTACAGGCGTACTGCGCAGGCTGGGCTGCAGCTGCCCCCCCCCGGAAACGAATTACAGAGAATAAAAAAGAAAACAAGCCGCGTGCACACGCAGAAGCACCCTGCAGAGAGCCTGCAACCCCGCTCCAGCACCCCTGCAGCTTCGGAGCAGACAAAAAATTACCCCATGATTGCGCATTTTGTTTTCGATAGCTATTGACAATCACACTTTTATCACCTATATACACATATATTGCTTTATTTTCTACGTTGCCTTTGTGAATAAGGGGGAAAAAGAAAACTATTGAAAGGAAGTGCCGTTTCTATTGATCATGTGTCGAAACACTTTGGTTCGTTTCACGCGCTGGACAATGTGAGTTTTACTATCAATAAGGGTGAATTCTTTTCACTGTTAGGGCCTTCCGGGTGCGGCAAAACAACGCTTCTGCGCATTATCGCAGGTTTTGAGTATCCCGACGAAGGCGCGGTGCTGTTTAATGATACAAACGTGCTGCCGCTTGCCGCGAATAAACGGCCGTCCAATACTGTCTTTCAGAGTTACGCGCTGTTCCCTCATTTATCCGTGTACGAAAATGTCGCGTTTCCGCTGAGGCTTAAGAAAGAGAATAAAAAGGTTATCGATGAAAAGGTGCGCGAATATCTGCACCTGGTGCAGCTCGACGCGCATCTGAACAAAAAAACGACGCAGCTGTCGGGCGGTCAGCGCCAGCGTGTGGCGATTGCGCGCGCGCTTATCAACGAGCCTGAAGTGCTGCTGCTTGACGAGCCGCTCTCTGCGCTCGACGCGAAGCTCCGATCAAATCTGCTTGTTGACCTGGACGCACTGCATGATAAAATAGGCATCACGTTTATTTACGTAACGCACGATCAGGCAGAGGCGCTTTCCGTATCAGATCGCATCGCGGTAATGAATCAGGGCAAGGTGCTGCAGGTGGGCACGCCGTTTGAGATTTACGAGAGCCCCGCGACGGAGTTTGTGGCGCAGTTTATCGGCGAAACGAATATTTTCGCGTCCCGCGTTGAGGAGTGCCGCCCGATTGAGGTGCCTGAAGGCAGGGAGCCTGAGTTCATGGTAACGCTTGAAACGCCTGAGCTTATTATGCCGGGAACGCAGGAGGGGCAGTTTGTGTATATCACCGACTATGAGCGCACGGAGCCCGGGCAGAAGGTGTGCTTTACCGTCCGCCCTGAAAAAATCCGCATTACGCTTGAGCCGCCGGTAACAAACCGCAGCGATATAAATATCTTTAAGGGCGTTGTAGAGGAACCGGTATATTCCGGGTTTCAGTCGAAATTCTATGTGCGGCTTGAAAACGGCACGATTATAAAAGTGTTCAAGCAGCATTCGACTTATCTCGACGACGGTCCTGAAATAGAATGGAAAGACACCGTTTATATTTCGTGGAGCGCCAACGACGGCTATATCGTTGAGGATATAGATAAATGAACGGCGGTCAGTCGCACATGACGGGCGCTCCCCGCATTAAAAAGCACAATCCAGGTGTCTGGTATGCGTGGCCTATGGGATTATGGTTTACGCTGTTCTTTATCGTTCCGCTCATCATTATCATCTCGTACAGTTTCCTTGAAAAAGGGCTGTACGGCGGCGTTGTGTTTACGTTTTCTCTTGACGCGTACCGGCAGATGTTCGATTCCGCGTACGGCATGATATTTCTGCGCACGCTTAAAATCGCGGCGGTATCTACCGTGCTCACGATTCTGCTCGCGCTGCCGTGCGGGTACGCGATGGCGCGCAGCCGGTATCAAACGCTGCTGCTGTTTCTTGTGATTATCCCGTTTTGGACCAACTCCCTTATCCGCATCTTTGCGTGGATGTCGATTCTCAGCAATGAGGGCATCGTAAACACATTCCTGCGCGGGCTGGGCGTTATCGGTGAAGATGTGTCTTTATTGTATAACCAGAACGCGGTTATACTCGTGTCCGTGTACATGTATCTGCCGTATGCGATACTGCCGATTTTTACAGCGATAGACCGGTTTGATTTTTCGCTGCTTGAAGCCGCCCGCGATCTTGGCGCGACAAAATCGGAATCCATCCGCAAAGTGATGATTCCCAATATTAAAAGCGGCGTGGTAACGGCGTTTATCTTTACGTTTATCCCGATATTCGGCGCCTACACGGTGCCGCTCCTCGTGGGAGGGCAGGATTCCTACATGCTGGGCAACGTCATCGTCGATCAGGTGAACAAAACGCGGAACTGGCCGCTTGCCGCCGCGTTTTCTCTCATTATTACGCTGGTGAGCACGGCGGGCGTCATGTGGATGATGTTCTCCGGCAAAAAAGAAGCGGCGCGGAACGTATCCGCGGCAGGAGCGGCAAAATGAGCAATCCGTACAAGGGGCTGATTGACCGCATTAACAGGAAAAGGCCTGCGTCTGAGCCTGCCCGCCACGCGCGGCGCGCGTTTCAGCGCAGGAGGCGCCGGTTTTCGCTGTCCGTAACCGTTATGGTGCTGACGTTTATTTTCCTGTTTCTGCCGCTCATTTTTATTATTGCGTATTCATTTAACGAAAGCAAAGGCGGACAGTTTACCGGCGTGTCGCTTGTCTGGTACCGGGAGCTGCTGTTTAATTCAAAGAACTTGTGGGTGTCGCTTTTTAACAGCCTGATCATAGCGTTTTCGTCCGCAGTTGTCGCAACGGTGCTCGGCACGCTTGCCGCCGTCGGCATGAACTGGTACCGGTTCCGCGGCAAAAGCTATATTCAGACGGTAAGTTTTCTGCCGATGGTGCTGCCGGAAGTAATTATCGGCGTTTCCATGCTGATATTCTTTTCGGGCATTAAAGTGCCGCTCGGCTTTTTTACGATTTTTGCCGCGCATACAACGTTCTGCCTGCCGTTTGTGTTTTTGATTGTGCTTGCGCGTCTTGACGAATTCGATTTCGCGATTATTGAAGCCGCCCACGATCTCGGCGCAACGGAGCGGCAGACGATGATAAAGGTAATCATTCCCGCCATTATGCCGGGCGTATTGTCCGGATTTATGATGGCGGTTACGATGTCGCTTGAAGACTTTGTTATAACGTTTTTTGTATCGGGCCCCGGATCTACGACGCTTCCGCTGTACGTGTATTCAATGATACGCTACGGCGTTTCGCCCGTGATAAACGCGCTGTCGTTTGTGCTGATTCTGGCAACTGTGCTTATCGCATTTACTTCGCGTAAATTCCTTAAAACAATCGCCGCGTCAAAATAAGGCGGCTTATTGTCTCATCTCGCAAGAGTATCGGAGGTCTTTGTATGAAAAAGATTGGTGCCTGGGCAGGTGTCTGCGCTGCGGTATGCGCAGGGCTGTTTCTCTCGTCCTGTTCCGCGGATGACGGAAAGACGCTGTATCTGTTTAACTGGACGTATTACACGCCTGATTCCGTGATACAGCAGTTTGAGCAGGAATTTGGCGTTACCGTGCATGTGGACAGCTTTGCGTCAAATGAAGAGATGTTTGCCAAGCTGAAAGCAGGCGCTGCCGGCTACGATATTGTCGTTCCGTCGCAGGACTACGTGTCTATCATGATAAAAGAAGGCATGCTTGCGCCGATTGATCACGCGCAGTTCCCCAACAGCATGTATATCAGCGACCTGGTGCTTGATAAGGCGACGTATGATCCGCAGATGCAGTACAGCGTACCGTATTTTATGGGTGCCGCCGGTATTGCGGTAAACACGGAAAAGGTACAGGACTACGCGCGCGACTGGAGTATTTTTGCCGATACGAGACTGAAAAACCACATGAGCATGCTTGACGATATGCGCGAGGTGCTCGGCGACGCGCTTTCGTATCTGGGATATTCGGTCAATTCGCTTTCCGAGTCTGAGCTTGCCGAAGCGAAGCAGCTCGTTATCGAGCAGTGGAAGCCGAACCTTGTCAAGTTTGATGCGGAAGGATTCGGCAAGTCGTTTGCGTCAGGTGATTTCTGGGCCGTGCAGGGATATGCCGAGGTCGTGTTTGGAGAAGTGCCCGAAGCGCAGTGGGACACGATTGATTTCTTTATTCCCGAGGACGGCGGCCCGATGTATATCGACTCGATGTGTATCTTAAAAGACGCAAAGCATTATGACCTTGCGATGCAGTTTATCAATTTTATTCACCGGCCTGAGATTTACGCACAGTTTTTGGATGCATTCCATTTTCCTCCCAGCGTGAACAGCGAAGCCGGCAAGTACATGACCGTTGCGCCGCATTATGAGGTGGAAGACATGGTGAACTGCGAGATTAAAGCCGATCTTGCAGAAGGGCTTGCCGTGTACAATGAGATATGGCAGGATATCCGCTTTACTGAATAGGCTGCGCGCTGTATTAACGAAGCTGCCTGGTATGCCTATTATATAGAACAAACCTGCACGTCCGCGCTGCGGTTTCTGCGTCTGCGGGCGTGCAGGGCAGCAGCGCTGTGCAATGCGCTCTCCGTATATGCAGCGACAAATTTAAAATCTCAAAAAAACTTGTTGAGTTTTTATTCTTGTTGTATAATTATCCCATGTTTGAAACGCCGCTGTACAGAAAAGTTATGGATGCTCTTCCTGTGGCGATACTTGTCGCAATGCCGGATCAAGAGCAGCATACGCGGAGCGAATTTAATATAGTGTTTACTAATACCGCCTGCCGCAGCCTCCTGATAAAAGACCGTGAACAGCCGACGTCTTTTTCTGTGTTTATGCGCCGGCTCAATGACGAGCAGGACTGGGTGTCGCTTGCCCGTTCCGCCGGCAAGGCGCAGAAGCCGATAACGGTCGGCTGTTTTTGCGAACGGCTGGCAAAGTGGCTTTCGATAAGCCTGTCGTGTCCCGAAGAACAGGTGGTGCTTGTCTCATTCACCGATATTACCGCGGCGAATGATAAAGAGCTGTTTTCCATGCACTACGCATCTGAACACCGCGCGCAGGAGCTGGTGTCTACGCTGTCGGAAAAGCTTGAGCAGATGTCGTACTACGACTCTTTGACAGGGCTTGCCAATATGGCAAGCTACCATGCGGCAGTCAGCGCCGTTGTCAGGGACGCGCTGAAAGATAATCTGCATGTAGGTCTTTTGCTTATTGATATAGATAACCTGAAAGATATAAACGATTTGCGCGGGCATACGGCGGGAGATGCCGTATTGCGCAAGGCGGCGCTGATTCTCAGCCATTTTGAACGCAGCGATATATCCGTGTTCAGGTTTGGCGGCGATGAGTTTATCCTGCTTGCCGCCGATATCGGCTCGCATAATCATTTGATAAATGTCGGGGATGCAGTGCTGGAGGCGTTTCAGAAAGGCGATATCAGCGTGTCTATCGGCGTAGCGATGCTGCCCGAACACGCGCAGACAAAAGGCGACCTCCTGCGTTTTGCCGATTTGGCGATGCGCGAGGTAAAGAAAAACGGCAAAAACGGCTTAGTCGTGTTTTCAACTTCAATGCAGGATAAGTTCCGCAGCCGCATGGCGCTTGAAACAAAACTGCAGATTGCGGTGCTGAACAACAGCTTTGAGATGTATTTTCAGCCGCAGATCGATATTAAGCATAACCGGCTGCGCGGTTTTGAAGCCCTTATCAGGTGGCATGACCAGGAACAAGGCTGGATCAGCCCTGCTGCCTTTATTCCGATCGCGGAAGAAACAAAGCTGATTCTGCCTATCGGACACTGGGTGCTTGAACGTACAATGGGGCTTTTAAAGCAGTGGCAGGAGCGCTACGGATTTACGGGCATGATGTCTGTCAATGTGTCGCCGGTGCAGCTTAAAAAGAAAGGCTTTATGGATGACTTTCTTGATATTCTTCGGAAATATGAAGTAAATCCGCAGAATATAGAATTGGAAATTACGGAAGGCGTGTTCATAGACAATCCTGAAGAAATTATCGCGCTTTTGACGTCGATACGCAGCATGGGCATTGGTATTGCGCTCGATGATTTTGGCACGGGCTATTCGTCGCTGAACTATTTGCAGAAGCTGCCGCTTACGGTGCTCAAAATAGATAAAAGTTTTGTGCAGAACCTCGTTGACGCAAATTCTGTTGAGCACAGCATAACGGAATCAATCATTTCATTGGTAAATAAGATGGGGCTTGAGACCGTTGCAGAAGGCATTGAAACGCCGCTGCAATTCTCGTATCTCAAAGACATGCGCTGTGATTTTATCCAGGGCTATCTGTTCAGCAAGCCGCTCTCGCTTGATAAATGCGAAAAACTCCTTTCAGGAGACAGCGAGGCGCTTAAAGAGCTGCAGCCGGACGGCGGTCAGCCTATCCTGTATTCGATATAGCGCACGCGCTTTTTCTGAACCGCTTCTTTTATTTCCTGTTCGCGCTTGGATAACGGCGATGCGCCAGTTTTTACTTCAATAAAGAGTATTTCCTGCACCGGCGCATTGGCGTTGATGCCGACAAAGCCGACAAAATCAACCGGTTTGCCGATAAAGCGCACGTCTCCCGCATTGCAGGGAAACCCGGGAAGAAACGGGGCAAGCTGCTCAGATACCTGCCCGCCGATAACTGCGCGGGAGCGGCGCACCGCATCCTCACGCTGCTGCCTGATAAGCGCGG
>DXHG01000182.1 GCA_019113455.1 Candidatus Treponema faecavium
AAACGAAATCCGCAAACGGGGCGTTTCGCAGCTTTTTTTAATCACGCAGCGGAACGTACCGGCGTACGGGTTTTATCAGAAGCACGGCTTTCAGGAGCTGGAACAGCACGTTTCGTTTTTTAAGGCGCTGAACCGGCAGTAACGGCCCGGCGCCGCAGCAAAACATACGGCGCAGCACAACCGTAACGGTGAGCCGCACGCAATATTCGATGTGCGGGCGGCCGCAGTGTTCGGTTATTTTGCGGATGGCATGGGCGCGCTATTTTCGCGCCAGTTCTGATATGCTTGTAACGATGCCTGCCAGATTCTGTATATCAGACGGGATAATGATTTTTGTCGCCTGTCCGTTTGCCGCTTTTTCAAGCGCTTCAAGGGCGCGCAGCCGCAGCACCGCCTCGTCAGCAGCCGCTTCTTTTATGCGCAGCAGTCCTTCGGCGGTCGCGTTCTGCACTTCACGGATCGCTTCGGCTTCGCCTTCCGCCTTCTTGATTGCGGCTTCTTTTTGCGCTTCAGCTTCAAGAATCATCGCGGCTTTTTTGCCTTCGGCAACAAGAATCGCAGACTGCTTCTGCCCCTCTGCTATCAGGATAGATTCACGGCGTTCGCGTTCGGCACGCATCTGTTTTTCCATCGCTTCCTGAATTGACTCAGGCGGAACGATATTTTTTACTTCCACACGGTTTACTTTAATCCCCCACGGATTAGTTGCCTCGTCAAGGATGCTGCGCATACGGGTATTGATAACGTCGCGGCTGGTGAGCGTGCCGTCAAGCTCAAGCGAACCGATAATATTGCGCAGCGTTGTTGCGGACAAATTCTCTATCGCGTTAAGCGGCTGCTCTACTCCGTAGGTATATAGCTTGGGGTCCGTTATCTGAAAATATATAACTGTATCGATCATCATCGTTACATTATCTTTTGTAATAACCGGCTGCGGCTTAAAGTCCATGACCCGCTCTTTAAGCGATACCTTATTTGCAATACGGTCAATGACCGGCAGCTTTACATGCAGCCCGACATTCCACGTAGTAATATATGTTCCCAGCCGTTCTACAATAAATGCCTGAGACTGCGGCACAATGCGAATGTTTTTAATAATCAACAGCAGAATCAGGACTATGACAACGATGAGAATATGCAGTTCCATACAGCAGCTCCTTACAGTTTTGTTACAACGGCGGTCGTTCCTTCGATATGGTCAATCATACATTCGCTTCCGGCAGCAATAGAACCGCCGTCCGCTGCCTGTGCAGACCACACGACGCCGTTTATTTTTATTTCACCTGGTTCATACGGATGAACGGTTGTAATAACCAACGCTTTTTTTCCATGCAGACTATCAATATTCGTGCGTGCAGCCCCGATTTTCAGCTTTTTTACTGCAGCAGGGCGTGTAAATACGAGCAGCACACAGGCTATGAGCAGAAACAGCAGCACCTGCAGTTCTGCTGCAAGCGGTGTAAACCCGATGGGAATCATCACAAACGCACTGAGCGCAAACCAGACAGTCGTTAAGCCTAACGTACACGCTTCAATAATAAGGCACAGCACCGCAGCTGCAAGCCATACCCACGGCATGTTTTCAGCTAAAATCTGCATACTCACACGGACACGTATATCATATTTATCAGCGTGTGTCAAACAAGCGGCGTTCTGAGGACGGCGGCAGTTACTCTGCACACAGCACAATCTTAGCGATACACAGTTCCAGAAAGCGTTTTTTGTGTTTGGGTATTTTACGGATGGTATGGGAGTATATCAGCATGAGGGAAAATGCTCTTCCGCAATACGGTTGAGCTGTGCCGCTATCTCGGAAAACTCGCAGTTCAGGTCAAGTGTTTTTACGCTGATTTGATTCCCGCTCATGCGGTACGTATTGTCAGGCTGAATTGATTCGTCGGTTGCGGCATACAGCAGCATACCGGAAACAGTGTGCGGCTGCTTTCCAAAGCCCACATCCTTGTTTTTAACATACGTAAAAATCTGATACAGATTGCCGGAATGAATCGTATGTACGCCGTACTGTGTCTGCGTCGTATGCGTATAATACTTGGCATCGATGATAAGTACATCGCTGCCCCTAGTGAGCATAATATCGCTGTGCATTGCCGGCAGCATAGTCCCAATTCCATCATCCACAGCCCATGCGATTTGCGAAGCCCTTGCCGTTATCTGCGGCCACTCCTTGATATAGTATTCAAGAATGAATTTCTCATACAGCCGACTCATCCAGCAATCACAGAGAAAAGAAGTCAGTCTGTATTCCCCGGAATCTGTCGTCAAAAGCATCCCCTCGAGAACAAATTGACACAGACCAGTGAGCATACGGTAGGTATTGTTGTTTCTCTGAAACCTGATGTCTGCCCAACGGATTGTACTGGGATCAATCACATCCACCTGTGAAAAAAACATCATCTCCTTTTTTAAATCGTTTTTGTATTTCTGTTTGACGTCTGTATACCGAAGCAACAGCATGACAGTTGTTTTGAGAATCTGATTCAGAAGATTATTTTCGGAAAGCTCATCATATTCGCAGGTCAGCACCCGTTTTCTGGCAAACTGGTTCCGAAGGGTGCCAGGTATATCAATCTTACCGTGGACAACAGCTGTATCCTCTTTACGATTCAGGTACTCCCGATACAGACCGTGTTTTAACTGTCGGCCGATGCCTTTTGCCAAGATAGCGGCAAACAGGTTGTGTATATTCTCAAATTCTTCTGCGGCAATATCGTCATATCCGCCCTGATTTAGCACCATAAACGCATATGAGAGCATATAGTATATATTCTTGATGAAGATACTCTTATTCTTTGTCATGGACCACGCTTTGCAAAATATGTTCCCAATGCTGGAATTTAGCGTCATCATCGAACCAGTATTCTCTAAGTACGGGAAGAATATCATAGTCTACGATGGAGTGCAGCCATTCCTCGGTACAACTGTCTCTGCCGCAAAAATAACTGTGCCCAATGCAGAACCCTTTTCCCAGCGACTTATCACGTGTAATTTCACGATTCAGTTCTTCTACCCTGGATACGAGTTCATTGAGCATTTTGTTGTTCAGACTGTTCTTATATTGTATAAAGCCCTCGGAGTCAAAGCCGGGTTCCATTTCAAAAAAACTGAAACGCCGGCGAAGCGCATAGTCAATCATGGCCAGGCTGCGGTCTGCGGTATTCATCATGCCAATAATGTATAGGTTCTCCGGGACAGAGAAAGCAATACCGTCATAAGCAAGCGTTGCTTTTGTACCTCTGTAATCTTTTTCAATCAGCATGAGCAGTTCTCCGAAAATCTTACTCATATTACCGCGGTTAATCTCATCGATGATAAAGAAAAACTCCTTGTCCGGCTGGTTTGCAGCTTTCAGACAGAAGCGATAGAAAATACCGTATTTCAGATCAAAACCATCCTCGACCGGTTTATATCCCATCATAAAGTCTTCGTAGGAATAGTTCTGATGAAACTGTACAAACTCGATACGGCTGTCGTCTTTTTTCCCCATCATGGACCAAACCAAACGTCTTGCCGCAAATGTTTTGCCAACACCGGGCGCACCCTGCAGGATAATGTTCTTTTTATTGCGAAGAACAGCCACAAGATTTTTGTAGCGTTTCTCGGGCATGTAGACTTCACGAAGAAAGTCATCTTTCGTATACATTTCAATAGAAGATTCGGCAGCTACAGGATTCTCTTCGCGAATCATATCGAGAATGAATTCATACTCGTCTTTAGCAAGTTTAAACAGGCTGCCGTTCGGATTCTGAAAAAACTCCATATTTTCCAGCTCAGGGCAGTCTTTTAACGCTGCATAGTCAATCGGTGAAGCAAGCCCTTCAACTTTCTTAAAGAACAGGTTCTCTCCGTCCTGTTCTGCGCTGATACGTCCAATCGCAACGATCTTCTTTACCGGATTTGACTCATATCCAATAATCATATCGCCGGCCTTTGCGTCAAGAAAGTTCTGAAAGATACGGCGTTTGTTTCCACTCTCATTATAAAGCGTATAGGATTGGACAGCACCAACAGCAATCTTAGAAAAGCTCCAAATCTTTGGATTTGCAGTCAACCACCAGTATCCGTGCTCAGATTCTCCAGAGGATACAGGCGCATCGATGCTGTCTCCATCAAAAAGGTTTTGCGTTTTTTTCACAAAATCAGTATAGCCAGTTACATCGGTCAGCGTTTTCATCGATACTTGTTCAGGACTGTCCCATAAGCCTTTATTTGTCCAGCGAACAGCATGGATATGACGGAAAGATTTACGGGAAGTATCATAAACATATTCACCTTCGACAATGCCTCGTCCAAGTATCTGTTTCCTGCCTTTCTTGACAAATACAATATCGCCCGGTTTCAGACTATTCGCAAACTGCCAAATTGTGTGAACATTATTTGTATATGATTTGTTTTCTCCATAAAGCTCTTTCATTTTGGCACGCATATCTTCTTTAGAGCTATACTCCGTAAGATCGCCCATATTATCCCAGCCGATAGCCATAATCCCCAAAGCATAATCGCTTTCCCAGTTGACTGAATTCTCACCGGCAGCATACAGCCAATACCGGACAGCAGAACCTTCAACTATGAGGGCTGCATCGGAAGATTTTTTCGGAATAAATTCTCCAAACATATTGTCTCCAAAATCCATGTCGATATTATTATCCCTTGACACCCTTGCCGACAAAGGAACGATTATTTTATCCCGTCAGTTCCAGCTCTATAGTACCACTACCGCAAGACATACTAACGATATATTTTCACCTAGTTTTTGTATATACACACTTATAGCATACCAGTCAGTACCAGTCAAACCGGAGAACATTCACGTCCGCGCGTTTTAGCGCGCCTAAAACGGTGCGGCGCACGCAAACGTCAGGCGGCTGCCGGTTACCGGATGCGTAAACGAAAGCACACTCGCGTGAAGCATGAGCCGCGCGCCGCCGCGGCCGTACAGGCGGTCCCCGGCAATCGGCACACCCAGCCCCAGCGGATGCGCACTGTGTACGCGCAGCTGATGCGTGCGCCCCGTACGTGGTACAAAACGCACGCGCGTATAGCGCCTGCCCGCGCAGGTGCCGCTTTTCACAAGCTCCTCGCGTATAACAGTCCATTCGGTTACGCCTGTTTTTCCGTGCACGGGATCGTATATCTGGCGCGGCCGGTCAGCAGGATCAAGACGGAACGCGAGCGATATAGTTCCCGCACCGGCAATGCGCAGCGGGCGGGCAAGCGTTCCGTCAAGCAGCGCCGTGTACTCCTTGTATACCTGCCCGTTCTGAAACTGCATCGAAAGCGCGCGGTGCGCCTCGCGCGTAAATGCAAGCACGAGCAGCCCCGACGTGTCCATGTCAAGCCGGTGCACGGCGGGCTGGCTTATGCAGTGCGCAAAAAGCCGCTTAACGCGGGTTACAGCGCAGTCCTGCATATGTGCTCCCCGCCCGGGAACGGACAGAAGCCCTGCGGGCTTATCGATGACAATCACGTAGCGGTCGCGGTAGATAATCTTGAGTCTCAGCAGCGCAGGCAGCACAAGCGCGCATTTATCATCGCACGGGGGATACACTCGACCAGACCGGCGCGCACGCGAACCACTTCCCACATACAGCTCGCAGAGGCTCACCGGCGCAAGTCCGCGCCTGAACGCGTACGAAAGCAGTTTTGGCGCACAGCAGTCGCCGCACCCCGTCGGCGCAAGCGAATGGGAAAAACCGCCGAGTATATCGCCGAATGAGCGGACATGGCCGTCAGCGCAGTAAAACCGGTACAGCGATGCAAGCTTTTGCTGCCACCGGCGCGAACACTGCCGCCGTTCCTGTATGAGGTGTCGGCGTTCCGCATCCGATTCCGCATCAAGCCTGGCAAGGGCGCCGGCAAGCTCCCGTATTTCCGCGTCAGCGGCGACGGCCTGCCGGTCATACTCGTATGCGTCAAAGCACGGCGGCGCCCAACCGTCAATAAGCCAGCCGCCGTCATGCATTCCGGAAAACGCGCGGAGTATCACCTTTGCGCCGTTTTTTGCCCGGCACACGCACACGCCGATCATCACGTCTTTTGCGAACAGGCGCTCCCGCCGCACCTGTTCGGCAAGCAGCGTGCAGTATCCATACGCCTCGCGCTGCGGAAACGGAGGGAACATCAGCGCGCGCCGTATACTTTGTCAAGGATATGCGGCGCAATACGGTGCAACGGCAGCACCGCGCACGCACCGCCGCAGGCAATCGCCGCCTGCGGCATACCGAAAATAGCGCACGTCTCGGCTGATTCGACGACAGTGTAGCCGCCTGCGCGACATATCGCACGGCAGCCGGCGGCGCCGTCTTTTCCCATGCCGGTCAGCAGCACTGCAAGACAGCCGTCTGCAAACGCCCGCGCCGCGGAGAAAAAAAGCATATCTATAGAAGGTTTTACAAATTCAACGGGCGGCCCATCGTCAAATGCCAGCACGAACCCGCCTGCCGCGGCACGGCGCACAATCAGGTGGCGCTCCGGCGGCGCGACATACACGCAGCCTGCCTGCGCCGCCGTATGTGCCCGTGCCAGCTGCACCGAAAGCCCCGTTGTTTCTGTAAGCCACTGCGGAAATGACGCGGCGAACGACGCGTCTATGTGCTGCGTAATCAGCACCGGAAGCGGAAAATCAGCGCCGATACCGGAAAGCACACACCGCAGCGCCTGCGGCCCGCCCGTCGATGCGCCTATAAGCAGCACGCGGAAGCGCAGACTGCTGTCCGCGGCGCGCACAGCGCGGTGCGTATTCTGCGTCATACCGGCGCGTCTTGCAAAGCGTTTTTCAGACCAGCAATTTCCGCCTGCCACAGCGCCTGCGACGCATCGCTTGGCATGCGCCAGTCGCCGCGCGGAGACAAGCTCACCGTGCCTACTTTCGCTCCGTCAGGCAGGCAGCTCCGCTTAAACTGCTGGGCAAAAAAGCGGCGGCAAAACACCGAAAGCCAGTGCAGCACCGTGTGCGCGTCATATTCGGCGCCAAACGCGCGGCGCGCAAGCGCATAGATCTTTTTTGGACCAAAGCCCCAGCGAAGCATATAATAAAGGAAGAAATCGTGCAGCGCATACGGGCCAACCAGTTCTTCCGTTTTCTGGCTGATTGTGCCGTTTTCCGCCGGCAGCAGTTCCGGGCTCACCGGCGTGTCAAGAATATCGCGGAGCACCGCAGCGAGGCGCGCGTTTCCGGCAGCTTCGGCGTCGGCCGCCGCGGCCGCGGTAATGTGGCGCACAAGCGTCTTGGGCACCGATGCGTTTATCCCGTACATCGACATGTGGTCGCCATTATACGTCGCCCAGCCGAGCGCAAGCTCCGAGAGATCGCCCGTGCCGATAACGATGCCGCCCGCCTGATTCGCTATATCCATCAGCACCTGCGTGCGTTCGCGCGCCTGCGCGTTTTCATACGTTACATCGCGAACCGCTTCGTTATGACCGATATCGCTGAAATGCTGACGCACGGCGGCGGCAATCGGAATTTCCCTGAACGACGCGCCGACGGCTTGTGCAAGCTGCCGCGCATTTTTAAGCGTGCGCTCGGTTGTGCCAAAACACGGCATCGTAACCGCGATAATACCTGATGCGTCCCGCCCGAGCAGGCGGAACGCCTGTACGGCAGCAAGCAGCGCGAGCGTTGAATCAAGCCCGCCTGAAAGCCCGACTACTGCAGCCGGCGCGTTCGTATGCGCAATGCGCTTTACGAGCCCCTGCGCCTGCAGCATGAGCACTTCATTGCAGCGGCTGCTGCGTTCCCGCTTGTCAGACGGCACAAACGGATACGGGTCAACGCTCCGCAGCTCAAGCGCGCTTATCTGCTGTAATGACACATCAATTGTACGCGGGCGGCACGAGTCGGTTTCGCCTGCAAGCCGCTCGGCGCTCTGCGCAAACGACGTTGTTCTGAGCCGCTCCTGCGCGAGCCGGTCAAGATCGAGTTCCGCGCAGGTGAGAACGCCGCCCGCTTCTCCGCCTGAAAACAGCTCGGACTCGGCAAGAATCGTGCCGTTCTCCGCGATTATATTGTGCCCGGCAAACACCATGTCGGTCGTTGACTCGCCATACCCTGCGTCCGCATACAGATACGCGGCGGCAAGACGCGCAGACTGCGAACGCACTAACAGCCTGCGGTATTCCGCCTTGCCGATAATCTCATTGCTCGCAGAAAGGTTCGCCACGATGCACGCGCCGCAAAGCGCGTGCCGGGAAGAAGGCGGAACAGGCGTCCACAGATCCTCGCAGATTTCCGCCGCGACGGCGGCCTGCGCGCACTGCGGGTCGCGAAACAGTATGTCTGTGCCGAACGGCACTTCTCCCAAACGCCCGCCAAGCGCGATGCGCATATCGCACATTACCTCGCGCACGGCGGGCGCGGCAGCAAACCAGCGTTTTTCGTAAAACTCACCGTACTCAGGAATAAACGTCTTTGGCACAACGGCAAGCACACGGCCGCGCTGCACCGCAGCAGCGCAGTTATAGAGCGCGCCGTTATACACGAGCGGCGCACCGACAAAAAAGAGCGCCTGCGCCTGCACCGTTTTTTCCGCAATCCGCTCAATCGCCCCAAGCACGCCGCTCTGCAGCGTCTGCTGCAAAAAGAGATCGCCGCACGTGTAGCCGCTCACCGCCAGTTCAGGAAACACCACAAGCGAAACGCCGCTCCGTTCCGCTTCCCATACCGCATCTATAATCGCCTGCGCGTTTGCCGCACAGTCTGCAACCGATACCCGCGGCGACGCGCAGGCTGCACGGAGAAAACCACTGTTCATGCGCTTATTATATCCATATTGCCGATGGGGGACAACCTGACGGGGCTTGCGCCCCGGGGCGTTTGTTTTCTGCGCACGGCGGCGTGCGGCGCTGGGCTGCCGGTCTCTGCGGTTTGAGGTCTGAGCTTGCGCGCGGACTTGTTTTCTTTTTTTTATTCTCTGTAATTCGCTTTTCCGGGGAGGGAAGAGGATCCTCTTCTTAGTCGCAAACCTTCGGTCTGCGTTTGCTTACTGCGCAGTCTGGCGACTGCGCAGTAAGCATGGAACCCCGTCTCTACTCCAGCACTGAGGCTTGTCGCGGTGCAGTAAACTGCACCGCGACAAGCTGCCAAATTTCTTGTTTTGCCGGCGTCAAACGTCTGTATTCCCGCTTCCGTTTACTGCTCGGTAAACGGTGTGCCGCCGAGCACAATAAGCTCACCGTCCGCGTATATGCCGGTAAGGAGGCCTTCAGCTGCAAACTGTTCGGTCACATCGACCCACGGCGAGTCAGGATCGCCGGGAACAATGCACTGCATCACAGCCGTAAACTCAATCACCGAATCAGTACCGGCCCTGCCCGTGTACAGACCGCGAAGCATCGCCGCGCGGTTTTGTGCGTCTCCGGCAGTGCGTACTTGTTCAAGCACAAACGTGCCGTCTTTATAAAACGAAAGGATGTGGTTAACACCGTCTTCTACTGCGTATACCCACACGCTCTGCGCCTGCGCGGCGCGCTCTTGCCGCGTTACTACACAGGCAGAAAGCACCACAGCCGCTAAAATCACTGCACCGTGAATAAGATGCGCATAGTTCTTTTTGCGCATATCGCCCTCCCATACTAAAACTCGCCCGCGTAAAGCCTGCAACAGCCCGCGGCTTCTTACTGCATTATACTGCATTTTGCACCGGAGGCAATCTGCTTGTCAGGATAGCAGCATTTGTTTTTTTACACGCAAGTAAAGTTTAGTGTAAACAGTAAAAATCAGTGTTGTGATGCTGGAAACGAAAGGACAAGAAACCCCGTCAAGACAAAGAAAAGAAAGTGCTGCATATCGAACAGATAAAAGAAGGCGTTTTTACGACATCCGTTTCAGGAAGCGCGTCATCACTGTATTCCGCGCAACTGCACATCAATCATCCGCGAAAGTCAACGTGCAATTGTCCGCATGCCGACGGTCTGGAAAATGGAAAAGAGTGATCTGCAGCAGGCGCTGCTGGAACTGCTGTTTGACGGCCTGAGCAGCAGTGCAATCGTTTTGCCAGCCAAAACGATTTGTATGATAAATGGGAATAAAAGCGGTATCACATGAACACCGCGTGCCCGCTGTTTCTCTCTCTATCGTGCCGCACACGGGCGCGCCGGCAGAAAATCGCGCGCCGTCTTTCAATAAACAATGCGCCGCTGGCAAACCTCTGCTGCCATGCAGAACGCCGCGGCGGCGGTTTTGCGCTCGGTTGTGCATGAGAGAGCGCCCGGCACATAAAATGCCGGTTATATGCCATGCGGATTCATCTCCAAAACCGCAGTATACTGCATCGATGAGCCATGTGCCGTTAATTAACCGGAACACAAATTTGTGTTTCATCGAAAGCGAGCTTTCATACTGCGTAACAACGCTCGCCGCATCTTTTTTTCGCATAGTAAATGCTGCCGAATACGCTCCGCAGGCTGCATAAAAATACGTGCCTGGATTGCCGCATCTTTGCGCATATGAGCGCGATATAAGTTTTTCGCTCACTTTTCCGTCAATGATGCTTTTATAACGCACCTTGTACTCCTGCCACAACGCTTCTTCCTGTTTGCCGTCCTCAGACGACCCCGATGAGTTTTTGTGCAGCTTTTGCAGACGGGCAAACAGTTCCGTTTCAAGCGAATCCAGTTCTATCAATAAGCTGAACAGCGGCGGTGCGAGCAGTTCCATCATATGTTCGTATTTTGCGGGCGTGTTTTTCAGCGCAATGTGCACCGAAGCGGCGTTATGTGAAAAGGACATGCGTAATACCTCCTGTCAATCAGTCTCTGTCCGATATGAACAGCCGCCGGCGGAACGTCCATATATGGGCTGTTTTAAGATTGCCGCACCCATCTTGCGGTGCAGGGACTGCATACTGTGCACTGCGATACACGTTCTGATTTTTGCCGAGGTATTTATTTTATCACAGGCAAGGAATGTATGACTATGGGCTTACGGCTATTACACTGCTGTGCTGGAGAGAAGGAGGGACTTGAGGAGAAAGGAGTACCCGCTTCTAAAGCAGAGGAACTCTTCTCACCTCAAAACAAATTACAGAGAATAACAAAGAAAAAAGCCTGTGTGCAGGCGCAAAAGCATCCCGCAGTGAACTGCGAACGCCACACCGCACGTGCAGTGTGCAGAGCAACTGCCTGTACACTGCACGCCGGCTTGCAAACGTGTGCAAAAACGGCTATATGTATACAGGAATACGGCACGCTGAAAGCGGGAGGAGCAAAAATGGAAGAACTGCGCACAATTCCCAATGTGGGAGTACAGACAGAAAAAGACCTGCGTGCGATGGGTTATACAACAATCGAATCGCTTAAAGGCAAAAGCGGCGAGGAATTGTACGCACAAGAGTGCCGTCTGCGCGGCTGCGCAATAGACCGCTGCCAGCTTTATCTGCTGCGCGCGGTATCGTATTTTGTGAACACGGAACATCCCGACGCTGCCAAGTGCAAGTGGTGGCTGTGGAAAGACGAGTTCGTACTGCCCTCCCCGTGCGGCGCGGTGTGTGCCGAGTGCGCGCGATTCCCCGCCGAATGTGCAGGCTGCCGGAAAATCAAAGGCCGCGTGTTCTGGACGCAGTTTGTGAACCGCTCATGCTGCGCGGTGTATGACTGCTGCGTAAACGACAAAGGCATGGAGACGTGCGCCCGCTGCGAGGCGCTGCCGTGCGAACGCTTTACAAAAGATCCCACGCTCTCCGATGCGCAAAACGAGGCGGCGCTGCGCACGCTGCTTGCAAATCTGGCTCGTCTGTCTCATGAGCCGGACGAACTGTGATGACTGCACCGTACGGAGGTGCCTGTGCTGATTCCGCGTTATTTTTTTTGCGGGGACTTCTTGCCGTTTTATGACTATTTTCTTTCATGCCCGCACGTGCGCCGTTCTTTTCCGCGCGGCTCCATGCTCTGGCAGACGGGAGAACCGCACAGTGCGATTCACTATATCGAAAACGGCTCTGCACTGAATTTCGCGCTGCATGAAAGCGGGCGGCGCAAACTAATTTCGTTTCACGGTGCGGGCACCGTGTTTCCCGGGTATCACCGGCGGGACTTCAAAATAGAACGGACGCTCGCGACGCAGGCACTCTGCGATATGCAGGTGCTGGAATTCACGCGGGAGCAGTTTTCGCGCATGTTTGCGCAGAACACGGCGCTTGCGGAGGCAGTTGTCAGCTGGTATGCCGCCTACGTGAACCGCCTGCTGTTTGAAACCGTGCATCAGGAATATAATTCTTCGCTTGTGCAGCTGTGCAACCTCCTGTATCTGCTTACCATCGCGCGGGAGCCCGCCTGTCCGTGCGCGGAAGCGGATATGACGCAGGACGAGCTTGCGGAGCTTTTAGGCATAAGCCGCGTGCAGCTGACGCGCGCGCTTTCCGTGCTCCGCAGCAGGGGCATTATCGCAACGCAGCGGCACCGCATCAGTATCACCAATCAGGCGGCGCTTGCCGCGCTGTGTTCTTCAGAAGCGCTCGGTGAATAGCCCGCGCGCCGCCGCGGGGCATGGCTATACTGGCGCGGACGCGTTTTTGTGCGTAAAAGCTACTCCTGCTGCAGCTGCGGTGCAGACACTTCCGAGCAACATTCCTGCCGCTATTCATCAGCCGGCGGCTGGCGCGCGAGCAGGGAAGCGATGAGGTCTTCAACGGTTTTCTGATTAAAAGCGTTCAGTTTTGCAAATTGTTTTGCCGCAAACAGCGCTTTTGCGTCAAGGTTGACGGTAACCGTATTCACCTGCACTTTGCTGTCTACCAGATACTCGACGGTAACGCCCAGCACGGCGGCTATTTTGACGGCATTTTCTACGCCGGGCTGCACTTTCTGTCCCGACAGGTATTTATCGAGCGTGTTTTTGCTGATGCCTGTACGCGCGGCAAGTTCTTTTACCTGAATATCCTGGAACTCAAGCTCGCTTTTTACGTTTTCCGCAAACCCCATGCCGTATTTTAGTCATAAATGGCGCGTCTTCCATTGACATTGGTAATATTTGGTGTATAATTCAGTAGTTGTAATATATAGCAAAACTGCTGAGCATGATTGCCATATATGCTTATGCGGTGAAAAACGGCGAGGAGGCTGACAAGACGGTTATGGGTGCGGCGGCGCGTATTGTAAGAAACACGATGATGCTCTATTGCCGCCAGCTCCTTATTATGCTTGTCAGTCTCTACACGGTGCGGAAAGTGCTTGCGGCGCTCGGCACGGAGGATTACGGCATATACAGCGCCGCGGCCGGCGTTGTTACGATGTTCGGGTTTCTGTCCGGCGCGATGGCGTCGGCAAGCCAGCGGTATTTCAGCTTTGACCTGGGGCGCGGCGATACGGCTGAACTGAAAAAAACGTTCAGCGTAATGATGTGCATTTACCTGCTTTTGGCGCTTGCCGTCATAGCGCTTGCCGAAACCGCGGGACTGTGGTTTGTGCTGCACAAGCTCGTGATTCCCGCGGAGCGCAGATACGCGGCGGTATGGGTTTACCAGTTTGCCGTCCTGACGTTTGCCGCCGCGCTCATGAGCGCTCCCTATATGGCGGCGATTATCGCGCATGAGCACATGCACGTATACGCATACGTGAGCGTTGCCGAAGCGGCGTTAAAACTCTGCATCGCATTTGCGCTGCAAACAGTCCGCGCAGATACGCTCGTTGTGTACGGTATGCTGCTCTTTGGCGCCGGCTGCGTTACTGCCGCGCTGTACCGCGGGTATTGCCGCAAGCGCTACGAAGAGTGCCGTTTTGCGCTGTGTTTTGACGCGCGGCGCTTTAAAGAAATTATCAGTTTTATCGGCTGGAACTTTTTCGGGAGCTTTGCTTCCGTGATGAAAAATCAGGGAAATGTGGTGCTGCTGAATATATTTGTCGGGCCTGCGGCGAATGCGTCGCAGGCGGTTGCGGGCCAGATACGAAACGCGGTGAGCGTCTTTTCGCAGAACTTCAGCGTAGCGGTCAGGCCGCAGATAACAAAATCATATGCGGCCGGCATGTACGAGCACATGTTTGCGCTGCTGCATACCGGCTGCAAACTCACGTTCTTTTTAATGCTCGTGATAACGGTTCCGCTGTACTTTAACGCGGACGAGATTCTTGGATTGTGGCTTGTCGATGTGCCTGAACTGACGGCGGTATTTACGAGGCTGATACTGCTTGAGTCGCTAGTGGAATCGGTTTCGCTGCTGATGGCGAGCGTAAATCAGGCGGTGGGCAAAATCAGCCTCTATCAGTGCTGTGTCGGCGCCGCCGTTTTTCTGAACGTGCCGGCAAGTTTCTTTCTATTATCTTCCGGTTTTCAGCCTGAATCGATATACGCCGCCGGCATCGCCTGCATGGTGCTGCTGTGCGCGGTGCGCTGCGCGTTTCTTACGCAGGCGCCGCAGTGCTCGCTGAAAAAACTTATCTTCGGTGTGTTTGCGCCCGTGTGCATTACCGCGCTGTGTTCGTTCTGGGGCGCCGCGCAGTTTTCTGTCTGTGACGGCTCGCTCCTGCGCTGTCTGTGCGACATAGGGCTCAAGGCGCTGCTCACGTGCGCGTGTATCTTTATCTTTGGCGTTTCCGCTGATGAAAAGCGCTTTTTATTCAATCTTATACGGAGAACTGTATCATGATCCGGTTATCAAACATCCGCCTTGAATCGCACGACGGCTGGAGCCGCCTGTGCTGTGACCTCTCAAGCGTCAGGTGGGGGTCTGCATCCATGTACTTTGAGCTGCCTGACCAGTATGCGTCGTATTTTTCGTGCGAGACATACGACTGCTTTCTTGCAGCAATACTGTTTCCTGCAATGTATTACCACGAAGACATAGAAATATGCGGCGCGGTTTCTAAAAAACTGTTTCGGAATATAACTCCCTATGTGCAGGCGGTATTAAAGGATTTCTGCGCCGACGCCCGCCCCGTCTCCATAACCGCACAGCGGCTTACGATTGCACAGCAGCGCGGCAATCTTGTCGCGACGGGGTTTTCGGGCGGCGTTGATTCGTTTGCGACGTTTTACGACTATTTTGAACGCGAGAGCGATCCGGAATACAAAATCAATGCGCTGTTCTTTTTCAATGTCGGAAGCCACGGACCGTTTTGCGGGCCCGATTCATACCGCAAGTTTCTGGCGCGGTACGAGTATCTGAAAACAGTGCCTGAGGAAAAAGGCCTGCCGTTTATTCCGCTGAACAGCAACGTGCATCTGTTTCACGCGGAATTCGGCCATCAGAAAACAGACTGCATCACGCAGGCGTGCGCGGTTCTCGCCGTAGAAACCGCGGTGTCGCGCTACTACGTGAGTTCGGCGATCAGCTATAAAAACGCCATGCTGTTCGGCAGCACGTACCGTAATTTCGACATGGCAGCGTTCAGCGAGTCGTATCTGCTTCCGCTTTTAAGCACGGAACACTGCGCGCTCATTCCCGACGGCGAGCAGTATACCCGCTGCGAAAAAACGCAGCGCATTGCAGACTATCCTGCCGCCAGGCAGTATTTGAACGTCTGCGTATCGGCTGAACAAAAGACTGCCGGAAACTGTTCGCGCTGCCCTAAATGCCTGCGCACCCTGCTTGCGCTTGAGTCGCTCGGCGATCTTGAGGAATTCTCTGCCGTATTTGACATGCGCGAATATAAAAAGCACGCATTCCGCTATAAATGTCAGGAGCGCCTCCGATACCGCACGAACCCGCTTGCAAAAGACAACGTGGACTTTGCGCGCGCGCACGGAAACCCGATTCCAAACATATGCACGGCGCTGATTGTGTGCCTGCCGCATATGGCGTTTTCTCTGGTGAAAAAGACTGCGCGCGTGCTTTTGGGCGACGCCTGCTGGCAAAAACTGAAAAGGAAGGTGAAGCATGCCCAGGCTGCCTGACAAAACGTGTACCGGCTGCGGCGCGTGCGCGGCGCTGTGTCCGCACGGCGCGATAACAATGAAAGCGGACAGCGAAGGATTTCTGTATCCTGAAACCGACCGCGCGCGGTGTACGGACTGCGGCCTGTGCGAACGGCGGTGTCCGGTGCTTGGCGCCGCCGCGGAGGAGCTGCCGGCATACGCTTGTATGCACCGCGACAAAGACGTGCGCAGGCTCAGTTCTTCAGGCGGCGTGTTCAGCGCATGCGCGCAGTACGTGCTGGAACAAGGCGGAGCGGTGTTCGGCGCGCGGTTTGACGGTGAGTTTGCGGTTATGCACGGCTGCGCCGAGACGCCGCAGGAGGCGGCGGCGTTCCGCGGCTCCAAATACGTGCAGAGCGGCATGAACGATACGCACGCATCATGCCGGCGTATGCTTGAAGCAGGCAGACCCGTGTTATTCAGCGGGCTTCCGTGCCAGATTGCCGGCCTGCGCGCATACCTTAAAACGGCATATGAGGAGCTTTACTGCATTGACTGCATCTGCCACGGCGTTCCCTCCCCGCTTTTATGGAAAAAGTATATCGAATACAGAAGCGCCCGCGCAGGTTCGGCTGTACGCAGCATAACGTTCAGATGCAAAGACAGCGGCTGGAAACAGTACACGCTCGTGTTTGCATTTGAAAACGGCGCAGAGTACCGCGCGTCTTCCGGCACGGACCCGTACCTGCGCTTGTTTTTGCGCGACTGCTGTCTGCGGGAAGCCTGCTACCGATGCGCGTTCAAAAAAGAGCGGCACGTGTCTGACTTAACCGTCGGCGATTTTTGGGGAATCGAACACGTCTGCCCCGAACTTGACGACAATACCGGCACGTCGGTGGTGTTTGTGCAGTCGCAAAAAGGCGCCCGGCTGCTCGATAAGATAAAACCGTCGCTTATCGTCAAACCCGTGTCCGCGGCGCAAAGCATACGGTACAATCCTTCTCTGGTGCAGAGCGCGCCGCGTCCGGCGCTGCGCGACAGTTTTTATGCCGATTTGCAGCAAAAAACGCTGCCGTACCTGTTCAAGAAATACGCCAAAGACCCGTTTTTGCTGCGGTGTGCGCGGCTTGCCAAACGCATACTGAAAAAACTGCTGCGCCTCCCTGCCGCATTTCAGCCATAAATGCACGGTTTGCCAGGCGCATACTGAAAAAGCTGCTCTGCCGCCAATACCGCGTAACCGGACAGGCCGCGCGCCTTCCCCGCGCATAAACCGCCGTTCTGCTTCATATGAAGCAGATGTTCCCGCCGGATTGCGGTATGCTGTGTTCCATTGGAGGTCTCTGTATGAAAACAATTCGTCTGCTTTATCCTGATCACCTCGGCGGCGGACTTGATACGTACTGGTTCGGCGCGCAGGTGCTGCAATATATCCTTCCGGCAAACAGCCGCCAAAAAACGGTAACAGTGGACATTGCACCGCCTGACGGAACGCAAAAACCGGTGCAGGACGGCATATACGCGAAAGACGAGGTGCTCGCCGGCATACGGGACGCTGCGGCAAAACTGGACGCGGAAAACCCCGACCGCGTCATCACAATCGGCGGCGACTGCCTTGTCTCGCTTGCGCCGTTTGACTGGCTGCACGCAAAATATCCTGCGGCAGGCATTATCTGGATTGACGCGCATCCCGACGTGTCGCGGGCAAAAGACGGCTACCCGAATGCACACGCAATGGTGCTCGGCGCGCTCCTCGGCAGCGGGGAACGCACGCTTGTGCAAACCCTGCGCAGCCTGCCGTTTAAGCCTGATGAACTGCTGTATATCGGCCTGCAAAGCCTGCACCCGTATCAGAAAGCGTTTTTGGATGCGGCGGGCGTGAACTGCCGCGTCCAAACATATTCTTTTGTGTCGGACGCAGAGATTGCCGCATTCGCCGCGCGCTTTGACCAGGTGCTTGTGCATACGGACGTCGATGTGCTTGACGAACGCCTGTTCCATTCCACGTATTTCGCCAATCCGGAGCTGAAAGGCGACGGCTCCGGCGGCGGCAAAATGACTGCGGCAGAGCTTTCTCACATACTGCGCATCATAGACGCACATGCCGAAATCGCCGGCCTCACGATTGCCGAATACCTGCCGTTTGACGAGGAGCGGCTCGCGCGCGCGTTCAGCGGCATCAAACTCTTTTCTGAATAAGCGGTAAAATGCAAAAAAATTACTCTGCTGCTGCAGTGCCTTACCCGTGCAGACAGTACCCGCATGGACATATAATCTGTATGGCAAGAGATTTGCCGGTGGCTAAATTTTATTTTGCCGTTTATCCGGTAAGAAATTTGC
>DXHG01000021.1 GCA_019113455.1 Candidatus Treponema faecavium
CCCCGGAAAAGCACATTACAGAGAATAAGAAAGAAAAAAAGCCCGCGTGCAAACGCAGAGAAACACCCCGCAGAGACCTGCAAAGAAAAGCAGGACTGCCTGGCTAGGCAGTAATAAACGCGATAAGCTCCTCTTTGCTCCTGCCGCCCGCATCTTTTTTCATGAGCGCGCCGTTTTTAAACAGCGCGAACGTGGGAATCGACATGATGCCGAACTGTGCGGCAAGATCCGGCTCCTCGTCAACGTTCACTTTGCCCACCTTTACCGAGCCGTTCAATGATTCACTGACTTCTTCCACTATCGGGCTCATCGCACGGCAGGGGCCGCACCACGCCGCCCAAAAGTCAATCAGCACGGGCACGTCCGAGCGCAGCACCTCACTTTCAAAATTCGCTTTTGTAATCTGTACTGACATACAACACTCCTTGTGTATTTATGATGTACGCGTCTGCGTAGTATTGTCCTGCGCATCCTGCACAATATGCAGCTGCTGCGGAAAGTTAATATCCTGTTTGGGAAACGGAATCTCGATTCCGGCTTGCGCAAACGACGTCTGCACCGCGATATAGAGCGCGCTTTTCATGCTGCGGAAATCGGCGGAATTAGCCCACGCCGCAAGTACAAGATCAATGCCGGAGTCTCCCATGCCGTCGATATAGGCAATCGGCTCGGGGTCGGCAAGCACAAGCGGAGTGTTTTTGGCAATGCTGAGCAAAAGTTCAAGCGCCTGCGAAAGGTCGGTGTCATAGCCGACAGAAACCGTAATCGCCGCGCGCCGCACCGGAAAGTATGACACGTTGCACAGGTTTGACTTGATAATCGTCTCGTTCGGGATGCGCACCATCGTGTTGTCAACGGTGTGTATCTTTACCGAAAGAAAATCGATTGCGTCAACGGTGCCCGACACGCCGTCTACCGTAATGTAGTCGCCGATTTTCAGCGCCTTGTCCGAAAGCAGAAAAAAGCCGCTTATAATATTGCTGAATGACGTCTGTGCGGCAAAGCCCACGGCAACGCCTGCGATACCGGCGGCACCGAGCACCGCCGTTAAGTGAATGTCAAACAGGTCAAGCACATACAGCACAAACGCGGCAATACAGACGTATTTGAGTATCTTTTGTATTGCGAGCGCCGCCTGCGCCGTCAGCCGCTGTGCGTGAACGCGCGAAAGCAGTTTCCGCACAGCGTAATAGACAATTAAAAACGCAATAAGGACAATAATCAGCCTGATTATTTTTTCCGCCGCAGGATGCGAAAGCATACCGGCAATATTGTTTTTATCCATACCTATCCTTTACCTGTTCCCGTTTTGCCGCTTCTTTTTTCTGCGCGCGGAGCGCGCCATGTGCGGCTGCAGCGTATGCAGCCCGGCTGCCGCAGGTGTATTAAGCGATTATGTTTCCGCAACGCCGTTATGCGGGCAGATGTCGTTTACCGGACAGTCGGCGCAGTGCGGGCTGCGCGCCGTGCACACGTACCTGCCGTGAAGAATAAGCCAGTGGTGTGCGTGCTGCAAGTATTCCGCCGGTATCACCCGCAGAAGATCGCGCTCTACAGCGGCGGGCGTCGTCCCTGCTGACAGCCCCATGCGCGGGCTGATGCGCAGCAGATGCGTGTCTACCGGCATCGTGGGTTCGCCGTACACGACATTCAGCACGACGTTTGCCGTTTTGCGCCCCACGCCGGGCAGGCGTTCAAGGTCTTCGCGGCGGCGCGGTACGCGGCTTTCAAACTCATCTATGAGCATCCGGCTCAGCTCCATAACGTGCTTTGCCTTGGTGCGGTAGAGCCCGATAGATTTAATGTATGACTCAAGCGCGTCCTGCCCAAGCGCAGTCATTTTCTCGGGCGTGTCGGCAATCTTAAAGAGTTCTTCTGTCGCTTTATTAACGCTTTTATCCGTTGCCTGTGCCGAAAGCACAACCGCGACAAGCAGCGTATATGCGTTGGGCGCGGCAAGTTCCGTTTTCGGTTCAGGCTCGCGCGCCTTGAAGCGCTCAAAAAGTGAGCGCACCTGTGCAGGCTCAAGGAACACGAACGGGCGCTCTGTTTCCGTGCTGTTCATTATCCTTTTACGGCTTTTTTGAGTGATTCAACGCGGTCAGTCTGTTCCCAGCTGAACTCAGGCCGGCCGAAATGGCCGTATGCGGCAGTCGCCTTATATATGGGCCGTTTGAGCCCCAGCGTCTGTATAATACCTGCAGGAGAGCAGTCAAACACCTGCTCAACCGCCCGTACAATATCACCGTCAGGAACGGCTCCGGTGGCGAACGTGTCTATCATGATCGAAACAGGAAACGGCACGCCGATAGCGTACGCAAGCTGTACTTCGCAGCGCTCGGCAAGGGCGGCCGCCACAATGTTCTTTGCGATATAGCGCGCCATATAGGCGGCGGAACGGTCGACTTTTGACGGGTCTTTGCCGGAGAACGCGCCGCCGCCGTGGCGGCCCATGCCGCCGTAGGTGTCGACAATAATCTTTCGGCCGGTAAGCCCCGTATCTCCAAACGGCCCGCCGACGACAAAGCGGCCAGTCGGGTTAATAAAAAACCGCGTCTTGCTGTCGATAAGGCCGGTAGGCTCAAGTACCGGCTTTATGATGCGCGCAATGAGTTCTTCTTTTATATCGGCGTATGCAATATCCGGCGCGTGCTGGTGTGAGACAACAACCGTATCGATACGCACGGGTTTATGGCCGTCGTATTCAACGGTAACCTGGCTTTTGGCGTCGGGCCTGAGCCACGAAAGCGTGCCGTTCTTGCGCAGTTCCGCCGCCCGGCGCAGCAGCGTGTGCGCATACATGATGGGAGCGGGCATCAGCTCAGGCGTTTCCGAACACGCAAAACCGAACATCATGCCCTGATCGCCGGCGCCCTGCTGCCCCTTGTATTCGTCAAGACCGCGTCCGGCAACTCCCTGATCGATGTCGGGAGACTGCGCGTGAATCATGTTTGCCACCGCCATTGAATTGCAGTCAAGGCCGTATTC
>DXHG01000183.1 GCA_019113455.1 Candidatus Treponema faecavium
AAGCAGAGGGTTCTCTCCCTCCCCAGAAAAACACAATACTGTATACGGCGGCTATAACGACGGCGCGCATAAGGTGTTTTATAATTGTACAGCATATGATAAAGAGACGGACGAACAGGCGCAGGCGCTTCTGAAGTACCTGTACACGGGGCATAGCGGGGATGCGTATACAAAACGGCTTGACGAGCTGGTATATGAGGCACGGCAGAACACTCACTGGAGGAAGGAATATATGACGCTTGAGACGGTAAAAAAAGAACAGTGGGAAAGCGGCAGAGCTGCCGGCAGGAATGAGGGCATCGCCATAGGCAGAAAGGCCGGACGCAGTGAAGGAATTGCTATAGGAGAAAAACGGATGGAACAGGCGGCGCGCAATATGCTTGCCGATGGGTTCAGCGTGGAGAAAATTGCACGGCTTACCGGACTTGCCGAGAGCCGTGTGCAGAAACTGGCGTCGGAACAATAGGCCGTATTATCAGGTTCTGTGGCTGCTGCGCGGCAGGCCCGCGTACATACGCAGCAGCCCCCCCGCAGTGGACTGCAAAGAAACAGGCCCGCGCGTCCGTATATTGCCATATACAATGTACAACTCATCGCGTATACTTGTACACATGAAACAAATCACAATCACGCTGCCCGACGGCAGCACACAGACAGCACAGACGCCGGTACTGCCCGCGCAGGTGCTCGCCGGCATGAACGTGCCGCCCAAGCGCGTGCTCGGCGTCAGGGTGAACAACGACATCGTGCCGCTTACCGAACCGCTTTCGTTCAGCTGCACGTTTGAGCCGGTCATGGCCGGTTCCCGCGAGGCCACGGCGATATACCGGCGTTCGCTGTGCTTTGTGCTCGCCGCTGCAAGCCGCACGCTGTTCCCCAACGAACGGCTGCTTGTGGGGCACAGCCTCGGCTACAGCTACTACTACAGCTTTGCAAGCGGCACAAAACTCACCGCCGCCGACACCGCCCGCTTAAGCGAACGTATGCAGGAACTTATCAGCGCCGACATGCCCATAGAAACCGAGCTTTATTCGTATGAAGAAACGGCGCGCATCCTTGAACAGATGCAGCTTGTTCAGACGCGCAGGCAGCTTAATTTTTTGGGCAAACCCGTGTTTAAGCTCAACAAGCTCGCAGGCTTTTACGACCTCTATTTCGACCCGCTTGTACCCTCGACCGGCTATCTTACGCACTTCGCCGTCGTTCCCTATGAGGAAGGGCTTCGCCTGTGTTATCCGGCAACGGCCAGACCAAACGAGCTTCCCCCGTTTGAAGACAGTCCCAAGCTCTTTTCCGTGTACGCCTACTACAAGCAGTGGGGGCGCAAGCTCGGCATCACATCTGCCGCCGAGCTCAACGAGCTTATTTACCGCAGGGAAATAAACGATTTTATCGACATTACCGAAACGCTCCAGGACAAGCAGTTTGCCGACATTGCCGAGGCAATCAGGCGGCGCGGCAACGTGCGCGTCGTGCTCATGGCGGGGCCGTCAAGTTCGGGCAAAACGACGTCTTCAAAAAAACTCGCGCTGCAGCTCAAGGCGCTCGGCTACCGGCCCAAGCTCATCGAGCTTGACTCGTACTACGTTGACCGGCACCTCACGCCGCGCGACGAAAACGGCGCCTACGACTATGAGTGCCTGGAAGCGCTCGACGTGGCGCAGCTCAACGACGATCTTGTAGCGCTCTTCGGCGGAAAAGAAGTGCAGCTGCCAAGCTACGACTTTATTGAAGGAAAGCGCACGTACGATGGCAAGTATATCAGGCTCGACAGGGACGACATACTTGTTATGGAAGGAATTCACGGTCTGAACGACAAGCTCACGCCGCTGGTGCCGGCGGAATATAAGTTCAAGGTGTATCTTTCGGCGCTCACGCAGCTGAACCTTGACGACCTGAACCGCATTTCCACGCGGGACAACCGGCTTATCAGGCGCATCGTGCGCGACTCGCGTTTTAGGGGAAAATCGGCGGCTGACACCATCGCCATGTGGGACAGCGTGGGCAAAGGCGAGCGGCTGCATATCTTTCCGTTTCAGAACAACGCTGATGCAATGCTCAACACGGCGCTCGATTATGAGCTTGCCGTACTCAAGGTATATGCGGAGCCGCTTTTGCGCTGCGTTACGCCGCTGCACAGGGAATACGCGGAAGCAAGCCGCCTGCTGCGGTTTTTGCAGCATTTTTCTTCTATATCCGCAGCGGCGGTGCCGCCGCACTCCATTATCAGGGAGTTTATCGGAGATAGTGCGTTTAAGTATTGAGCAGGACGGCGGGCGCGCCGCCCTGCTCGGGGGTTAGGCTCTGCGCTGGCGCGCGCCGGGTTTCTTTGCAGGTCTCCCCCGCGCGGGGGCTGCTGTGTTGGTATGCGGGTGTTTTTGTCAGGCTGGCTGCAGGTCTGCGGTTGTCAGGTTGCGGTGCTGTTGTCGGGCTGGTTTGTACGCCTGCTGCCTATTTCGTCAAGCGCAAGGTCTTCTGCGCGCTGGCATTCTTTTTTGTATTCGGCGTACTGCTTTTCTTTAAGGTTGATAAGGACTTTGCAGAGTTTCAGCGCGGCGGCATATGCTGCGCGGCATTCTTCCACTTTTTCTTCTGCGGCGGCAAGTTCCACTGTAAGATCGTCGCGCTTGATGTCAAGGCCGGCAACGTAGGTATCTATCATGCGAAGCTCGCCGATGTCTGCACAGCCGGCGCGCGAGGCGCATGCCTGTTCGCGCTTGACGATGTTCTCTTCAAGGCTCTGGCGCAGCCTGTTCGCCGCGGAAACGGCAACGCCAAGCTCTGCTTTGCGCTGTTCCGCGGCGAATTCGCGCATGTCAAGGATTTTCTGCAGCGAAAACGAAAACTTTTTCATGACGCACCGCTTTTTGGTCTGTGCTGTGTCTTACTGTCAGCCGTTTCAGAAAGCCGCGTCTTCGTTCGCGGCGGCTATTGCCTGAACAGCGTTTTCTGCGGCGTCAGCTGCTGCGGGGGTGCTCATGTCCGCGGCGTATTCTTCTTCAGGCACGGGCACGCCGACAATTTCGCCAAGACGCGTCAGCGTCTGCTCTATCGGCGCTTTTTCCATTTCTTCCTGAATCAGAAAGTCTTCTATGTCCTGATGCAGGTCAATAGCGCGGTCTACCTGCGCATTGCTGCCTTTCTGGTACGCGCCGACGGTAATCATGTCTTCGTTTGCCGCATAGGCGGACATCAGGCGGCGCATTTCGCCGCAGGCTTTCTGCGTCTCAGGGCCTGAAACACGGCGAGACAGACGGCTCACGCTTGCAAGCACGTCGACTGCAGGATAGTGGTAGCTCTGCGCGAGTTTTCTGCTCAGCACGATATGACCGTCAAGCGTGCCGCGCACCTTGTCCGCAATCGGCTCGTCCATATCGTCGCCGTCTACCAGCACGGTATAAAAGCCGGTGATGGAGCCTTTCATGTTCGTGCCGCTGCGCTCAAGCAGCTTGGGGATAAGGTCAAACACGCTCGGCGGATAGCCGCGCTGCGCAGGCGGCTCGCCGGCGGCAAGGCCGATTTCGCGCTGCGCGTGGGCAAAGCGCGTTACCGAATCAAACATGAGCGTTACGTCTTTGCCCTGATCGCGGAAATATTCGGCAACGGCGGTCGCCACGTATGCGCCGCGGAGC
>DXHG01000184.1 GCA_019113455.1 Candidatus Treponema faecavium
TGTTTGTATCAATAAAGGTAACGTTCTTTTTTTCTTCAATGAGGCGTTTGGCAAGGCGCAGCCCTCTTCTGCCTGCGCCGAATATGATTACGTTCATAATAGTGAGATTATACTCTCTTGGTATAGAGAACGCAATACGGAGGCATTTTGCGTTCGGCGCGCCGGTATCTGCTCTGTACGCTGCTCGTGCGGAGCTTACGTTCCGGGGAGCAGGGAGGTGCGGCGCAGGCGGTAATAGACGTATCCGGTTATGTCCGCGAGCGCCCAGCCGATTGGGATTGACCACCAGATGCCGTGCACGCCGATTGATTCCTGTGCTGCCAGCAGGTAGGCAAGCGCCACCCGCGTGCCGAGCGATATGATGGTAAGCACAACGGACATAAACGGTTTTTCGAGGGCGCGGTACAGCCCGTAAAACAAAAACAGGATGGCGATGCCGGTATAAAACGCGCCTTCTGTCCGCAGGTACTGCGCGCCGGCGGCGATAATCTCCGTTTCTTCCGGAGAGACAAACAGCTGTATCAGCTTTGGCGCACAGATACATACCGCCGCAGAAACACACAGGCTGAACGATACGGCAAGCTGTACCGCGCGCTTAATGCCGAGTCGTATGCGTTCTCTGCGCGCCGCGCCGTAGTTCTGTGCGATAAACGTAGAGAACGCATTGCCGAAATCCTGCACCGGCATATAGGCAATCGAGTCTATTTTTACCGCCGCCGCAAACGCCGCCATAATCGTTGTGCCGAACGAATTGACAAGCCCCTGCACCATCAGTATGCCGAGATTCATTACCGACTGCTGCAGCGATGTAAGAAACGAAAAATGAATGATTTGCGTGAGGCTCTGTTTTTTCAGTCTGAACGCCTGCGGCTTCAGCCTGAATTCCGGCTGCTTGGCGTATATGTGCCAAAACAGCAGCAGCGCCGAAAGATACTGCGAGATGACTGTCGCTGCCGCCGCGCCGCCCACGCCGAGTTTGAGCTGCAGTATAAACCATAGATCAAGGATAATATTTGCCACCGCGCTTGCTGCAAGAAAGAGCACCGGCGTAAGCGAATTGCCCGCTGAGCGCAGCAGCGCCGCAAAATAGTTGTACAGGAATGTCGCCGGTATGCCGCTGTACATAATAGCGGTATATGTTTTCATGAGCGGTACAATATCTGGTGGTACGCGAAGCAGCGTGAGCGTCTGGTCAAGCAGCAAAAACGCCGTCGCGGTCAATACCGCTGTGGTTATCAGCGTAATTACAAACGCTGCTCCCATATATTCGTGCAGTTTAGGCATATTGCGCTCGCCGTAACTGATGGCGAACGCCGTTCCGCTTCCCATGCACAGCCCGATAAGTATAGAGGTGATAAACGTCATGAGCGTGTATGCCGAACCTACTGCCGCGAGCGCCTGCGGACCGAGGAATTTGGCAACAATGAGCGTGTCCGTTATCGTGTATACCTGCTGCAGCAGGTTTCCGGCTATGATGGGCAGCGCGAATATGACAAGCGATGAAGCAACCGGTCCGGTTGTGAGATCTGTGCGCATATAGGCGTTTACTATACTGCCGTTCAGCCGTTATCGTCAATATTTTCTGAAATCTTGATGAACGTGTTCATGAGAATGTATTCATCGGGATGTTCCTGCGTATCAAGAATATAGTTAAAGAGCGTGTGAACCGCCTGGTACCCCTGCTGGAAAGGAGACTGGCAGATGGTAAAATCGATGAGGCCTTCTTTAATGAGCTGTTTTGTCGCAGGCAGATCATCAAACACGATAATATGGATGTGTTCAGGCGGCTGCACCATTGCCGATTGCCGCAGCGCGGTACACACACCGGCAACGCATGAGGCGGCAATGTATATGCAGTTTATTTCAGGATGCTGGTCAAACAGCGCAATCGCCGGCAGAAACACATACTCGTCATTGTCAAAACCTTCTATAATAGCGATAAGCGAATACGCTGTGTGATGCGCAGTAAGGCCGTCGGTAAAGCCTGAAATGCGTTCATTGTGGCCTTTTATATTGCGCGAACCGGTAAATACGGCGATATGCAGCGGCTGTTCGGCGGGCGCGAGTATCTTTGACAGGAGCTGCGCCGCAGTGCGCCCGCCCTTGTAATAATCGCTTCCGACGTAGCAGATGCGCCTTGTTCCAGGGATGTCGGTGTTGACCGCAATGACGGGAATGTTCGCATCGATGACGCGGTTGATAAATACGCACAGCTCAGGCGTATCAAGCGTGGAAAGGCACAGAGCTGTGCAGCCTTCGTCGAGCAGCGACTGAATTGCGGCGATATGGTTTTCCGGCTCAAAGCCTTTGATGTTTTTTATTTTAAGCGAAACGCCGTAATCCGCGAGTTCCTGCTGTGCGGCCTCATATCCTCTAATGACATCGTCAAAGAACAGATTCCCGACGCCCGGCATCAGGCAGCCGATAGTGAGTGGCTGCTTGCGTACCGCAAGGATGCGTCCCGCCTTGTTCATCCTAAACGAGTGCTGTTCGGCGATGCGGTGTATTTTTTCTGCTATATCAGGCCTCACGCCGCCGCGGTTGTGCAACACGCGGTCAACCGTTCCCCGTGATACGCCGGCCTGTTCGGCTATTTCTTTTATTGTTATTGACATATATGTGTCGCTTATCGTGTTTATAACTAGTGTATTATGATATTGTGCTGACTGCACGGCATACGACCGTGCAGTCAGACTGTTATGCGTCTGTGCGCGGGCTGACGTCAGCCTGCGTCAGGCAAACGGGTTTTCATCCTTATACAGCATCGATTTCGGCTGATTAAAGGCAATGTCTTCTACGCCGAGATAGTTGAACACCGTATACAGCGCCTTTCCCGCTGAACCGAAGGCGACGGCTCCGTGGTGCGGATAGCGCTTTGAAATGAGGACATGCCGGTAAAAGCGGCCCATTTCGGG
>DXHG01000185.1 GCA_019113455.1 Candidatus Treponema faecavium
CGCGCGGACTGCCGTAACGGTTCCTACGGGAATCGAACCCGTCTTCCAAGATTGAGAATCTTGTGTCCTAGCCGATAGACGAAGGAACCAGCAACTGAATCTAAAAAGGCTGATCCGACACCGAATCAGCCTTATTCCCCAAGGAGGATTCGAACCCCCACAAGCAGAACCAGAATCTGCGGTGCTACCATTACACAATCGGGGAATGTGATGTTTAAGACTATACCTGAAACACGATGAAATGTCAATACGGAAATTGACAAATTACGGCTCTCAGGCGCCGCATTACAATACTTACGCACGCGGTACAGGCTTTGCCTGCCGCCGGCGGCAGACAGACACTCTGGCAGCCCTGTCCTTAAATCGTAGCGGAAGCGATTATTTCCCGCTATACTGTACGGCATGTACATACCCACACAGCGGGAAAAGGCGCTCCTTGCGGCGTTTGCCGGCTGCCGGGCGGCGCTGCCGCGGGAACGTCTCCTTGCCGCCGCGGGAGGAGGAGCGGCGGCTGAAAAGGCGCTTGAAGGCTGCGCCGCAAAAGGCTTTATCGCGAAGGACGATGACGGCGCCTGGCGCATCACGGAAGCGGGAAAACGCGCGCTCTGACAGGAACGCGCGTTTTCCCGCGATTCCTGCCGTGTTCAGCACACAGCCGGCGCGCTCACGGTTTTTCCAGAAAGGGAGCATACATCATAAGCGCATGGTTTTCGGTGATTTTCTCGTCGCAAAGCAGCGTTTCCCCGCCGTCCTGCCGGATGAACACCCTGCGGTACAGCGTGTTGTGGCGCACATAGGCTCCGCCGGTTTCGGCCGTGATCCAGTGGTCTTTCTGATACACTTCATAGCGTTCCGCGCACGGTGTGCTGCTCCGCCACTGCCCGCACAGCCGCCCGTCCGCTATCCACACGCGCAAAAGGAAACGCGCCGCCGTTTCGTTCCGTATCATCAGATCCCGATAGTTATACACGCAGGTGGCGCCGCTTCCGAACGGCTGCGTCCGGTTTGAGTCCGGGAACACATCGTAGCTGTGCCTGAACCGCTCGGCTACGGAGAGCGGCGTGTGCAGCGTCATCCAGTATACAAGATTTGAAAGCGCGCAGAGCCCGCCGCCTGTTTTCGCTGCGGGCCTGCCGTTTACGAGCATCATGCCTTTTGTATAGCCTTTCAGGCGCGTCGGGTTTCCGATCAGGCGCCAGAAAGAAAACACCTGCCCGGGCTCAAGCACCGTTTTGTCAAGCGCCTTTACCGCAATGCGCAGGTTGTGCGCTTTTCCCTGCTGCAGCTCGCTGTCTTCTTTGCTCAAATTGCGGAACAGCGGCGTCGAGTGCATAAACACCGCATACGGAAAGCGTTCAGCGCATTGTTCTTCAGTCAATGCACAGGCGGCGGCAAACCGCTTTCCGTATCTGAGCCACAGGCAGTACCGGAGGCAGCAGTATACCGCGGTACCCGCCAGTACGCGCAGCTTTGACCGCTTTTTCTGCGGAATAAACCGGAACATAACCGCGCTGCAGCCGTTACCACCCAGAAGGCAGATCCACGATAAAGACTTTTTCAGGATCGGGCACCGTATGTTTTACGCCATTGACAAACACATGCTCTCCGTCGATTTTTAAGAGCGTTACGGTCTTTACTTCCACATAGGCAATGAAACGGGTCTCGATAATCCGCGCGTTGCCCAGTTCAAATGTGCTTCTCGGTGTGGCTATCGCACTCACGCTACCCCAGTCTATAAGTGCAACGTATTCGTAATCGTTGTGCATGTCTAATATACGCCTCAGCACGAACTCTTTGTAATAGGGGAAAAACTCGTCCAGCACGGAAGCCGCATCCGTTACGCTCGTAAACGTACAGGGAAACATATCTACTATCTCACCATCGCAGTCCCAAGCGATGATGAGCCCGTTGTCTTTTTCCTGTTTTTCCGTTTTCAGATACACGTAATGATTGCCTCCATCGGTTTCTCTTGCCGGCAGGGATAAAAGCTGTTTTTTAAACTCCGCCGCGTTTGCCGCAAGCAGCTGTTTTGAATTGTCTTCCTGCGCCTGTTTGATAACATCGACGTTGCCGAACGGAATCACGTTACCCTGATACAGCAGGCGGATGTCGCCAATGCAGGTGTCGTCGTACGTGCTGCCGTCATATACGCCGGTAATTTCGAGCGTAAGCGTCTGCGCCGTCTGATCAAGCTCAAACCTGATAGACTGCCATTCCTGCGTGTTGTCCTGCAGCGTATACTCTTTCTGCTGAAAATGCTCTCCGGCAGTCTGCGTTAAAAGGAATGATTTTACCCGATTGTTTTTAAGGTAATAGTCCTTATACACAAAACCGTTTACCAGCTGGATTTCGTCAAACGTTACCGGCTCCGCAAACTCAATCGTTACCGATTCCCCGATTCCCGGGCCGTCCTGCTGCGCCTCGCACCATACGGTGCGTAAATCGCCGTCAAGCATCTGTATGGGCGGGTACAGATACCGGCCGTCATACTGCGCTTCTACCAGTTCGCTCGTCGCCGTTACCGATTTTACCGGCGCGCGCTCGCTCTGCGCCCTGAACCAGTGCTCCTGGGCGGACAGCATACCGGACAGTCCTGCAAACACAAAGACAACAAGATACTTTTTCATAACCGCTCCCTGCGCCCGCGGCGCATTACAATAAACAGGATGACATAACCTATGGAAATAGTATAGCATACGAATATGTTTGTGTCATTAAAAAGATGGGTGCTGAATCCCTGCCTCGACCTGCTTCCGTCACGCTGTTTCGGCTACCGGAGAGCTGTCTTAAAACTCATGGGCGTAAAAATAGCCGCAAGCGCCAGAGTCAATGCCGGTTTCAGGCTCTACGGTCCGGGCGCGCTCGAAATAGGCGAACATGTGTGGATAGGGCGCGGCTGCCGGATATACACGGCGGGGCAGAGCCGCGTTACAATCGGGGATAACTGTGAAATCGGGCCGGAAACGGCGTTTAACTGCCAGAGCCACCGCATAGGAGACGCCTCACACCGTGCGGGAAGCTGCGTCCTGCACAACATTGAACTGGGAAGCGGCGTCTGGTGCGGCATGAGGGCGCTGATTCTCTGCACCCGCATTGGCAGCGGAACGGTCATCGGAGCCGGTTCCCTGGTGCTGCGCGATGTTCCCGCCAACGTGCTTGCCGCCGGTGTTCCGGCAGCCGTAAAACGCACGCTGCAGCAGAGCTCGCCGCAATGACAAAAAAACGCACAAACGCGCTCTGGGTTTTGCTTTTGTGCTGCTGCACGGCATGCGTGTTCGCTGTCCGTTTCGCCATGCTCAGAAAAACGCCCGAGCCGGCAGGCCTTGACGGCTATTACTACGCATTGCAGGCAAAATCGCTTATAGAGCGCGGCGCGCTGGAAAACCCCGATTACCAAACGGGCTACTACCTCT
>DXHG01000186.1 GCA_019113455.1 Candidatus Treponema faecavium
ACACTCAGCCGCGGCGTCCGTCTCTCCCAGATTGTGCAGCCGGCGGAATACCCCGATGCGCTCATACACGGAACACGAACCGGTTGAAATACGGGAAAGCAGCTCAAGTGCGTCTTTTGTATTGCCCGCAGTCAGATACGTATCAGCAGCATTAAGCAGCGACACAACAGACTCGCTGCGCACAGCCTGGCGGCAGGCCGCTATCTGTACCAGCACACATACAACGCATAACAGTCTGAGCGCTTTCATATATGTTATTTTACCGTTGCCTTTTTAATATTATCAAGCACCGCATTGATAAACTTGTATGCGTCATCTTTACCGAATTCCTTCGCTATAGAGACCGCTTCATCAATAATAATAGAAGGATGAATGTCCTTTTGATAGAGCAGCGCGTATACACTGATGCGCAGTATTGCCAAATCAACCCTGCTTATGCGGTCAAAATCCCACGCCGATACATACGCGCGGATCAGTGCGTCAATTTCTGCAACATGCTCTATTGTTCCCACAACGAGCAGTTTTGAAAACAGCACGCCGTCTTCGCCAAGCCGCTCCAGACTTTCAGGAGCCGCCCACGAAAAAGTTACTATTGTATCCAGCGGCTCCTTGCCCACATCCCATGAATACAGTGCCTGAAACGCAAGGATTCTGCTTTTTCTCCGAGCCAAAACGTCCCCCGGAAACTACCAGTCAGCCAGCAGCGTATCAAGCTCAGCGCCTGTTTTAAGCATCGTAAAGTTTGCGGGCGTGCGCAGTTTTTCCGTTTCCTGCTGCACCGCTTCAAGAATAAACGCGCTCTGCTTCTGCTGCGTCAGCAAATTCCTGATATATTCATACACTGTAATCGTCGTATCAGGCTGCACCACATCGTCAAGAGAAAGCATCTTGGCGTCATACTTGGAACGGATTACATAAAACTGATAATCAGTCGCCGTTTCATTCATGTCCGAGATAAAGCCGGTATCTTTGGTAAACAGATCAAGCAGCGCCGTATACGAAATACCCATCTGCTGCGCCGACTGCGCCGTTTTGCTCACAAACAGGTCGCCTGCCTGAAATCCTGCGTCGGGACGCGCCACTTGGGCTTTCAGCTCGTCAGGAGTTGTCTTCCCATTCTTTATTTCGTTATACAGCTCATCAGCCTGACGGCGCGCCGCAGCCGCGTCGTCTCCGCGCGGCACAATCACTAAAAACAGTTTAAGAATATCGCTTTGCACAAACGACGACTTATTCATTTCGTAAAACGCACGTATCTCATCGTCAGTCGGGCTCACGTTCTGCAGCTCGCTCTGATGCTGCGACACCACATACTGCTGCGCAACCAGCTGATTCTTTAAGAACGCCTTGTAATCCGCGAGGTTCATGCCAACCTGCATCTGCATAAACTCATCGAGCGTTTTGCCGGTCTGCTGCCGCACGATAGCAGAAAATTCCGCTTCCGTAACCTGCCTGCCAACCTGCTGCGCAATACTCTGCAAGAAATACTGATTCACCTGCGAATCGGTAATATTCAGCCCCGCCTTCTGCGCTGCCTGCACGACAAGTTTTTCGTCAATCATCGCGTCAAGAACTTCTTTTTTCTGCTCGACGGTGAATGACGGAGACTGAGTCTGTAATTGATAGGTATTTACCCGCGCTTTCAGCTGCTTGAGCGTGATAGTCTCTGATCTGTTGAGTTTAATGTTCGCCAGCGGCGTCAGATCCGACTGTGCAAACGCACCCGCGCACGCTAATACAGACGCCAAAAAAACAGGGAACAAACGTTTCATGATACTAACTCTCCTCAATAGGAAATAGGAACATAAAAGGAAACCAGCCCTACCGGCCGCAGGCGGCAATAACCAGTCTACAACCTTAAACATCGGTTTTTGCGCTTTGTTACAGCACATAAAACATATATAACAGGCGTTACTGTCCATCGCTGATAACCGCGCGTATGCGGCGCACGCCGGCCGATGATGACTGCTCCTTTTGAATCTTGAAAGAACCGATAACTCCCGTATGCTCAACATGCGGGCCGCCGCAGACTTCCCGTGAAAAATCACCGATCGTGTACACTTTCACTTTCGATTCGTATTTCTCGCCGAACAGGGCGCGCGCGCCACGCTTCTTCGCTTCTTCCAGATCCATGACCTCGCACGTTACCGGCAGATCCCGCTTAATCTGCTCGTTTACCATATCTTCAACCTGCCGCAGCTCTTCTTTTGTCATCGGCTGCGGATGCGAAAAGTCAAACCGCATACGCTCGGCGGTGATATTCGAGCCTTTCTGCGCGACGTGGTCGCCGAGCACGCGCTTGAGCGCCTCGTGCAGCAGGTGCGTCGCGGTGTGATACTTCGTCGTAATCTCCGAGTGATCGGCAAGGCCGCCTTTAAACACCTGCGCGCTCGTGCTGCGCGACAGCTCCTGATGCTTTTTGTACGCCTCGTCGAATTCTTCGCGGTTTACCGTCAGCCCATTTTCGCGCGCGAGCTCGTCCGTAAGCTCCACAGGGAACCCAAACGTATCATACAGCCGGAACGCTACCCTTCCGGGAATCGTCTTTGCCGGATTTTTAAGCAGATTCGGCAAAAGCTTTTCAAACTCCGCCTCTCCCTTCTTAAGCGTCTCAAGGAATTTCTCTTCTTCCCGTCTGAGCTCATCAAGAATAAAGCCGGTCTTTTCTGCGACTTCGGGATACGGCCCGCGGTACAGGTCTATCACTACCTGCGCGGGCTCCGACAGAAACGTGCTCTCAATGCCGAGCTTGCGCCCATGACGCACTGCGCGCCGGATCAGGCGGCGCAGCACATATCCCGCCCCCACGTTGGAAGGCAGCACGCCTTTTGGGTCGCCGATAATAAATGTCGCCGCGCGCACATGATCGCAGATAATGCGCATGGAACGATCCATGTCTTCGTCTGCGCCGTACGTTCTGCCCGATATGCGCCCGATACAGTCAAGCACCGGCGTAAACATTTCTGTCTCATACACTGATTTTTTGCCCTGGAGCATCGCGGCGGTGCGCTCCACGCCCATGCCCGTATCTACGCAGTGGCGCGCAAGCCGTTCATACGAACCGTCCTTGCCTTTATTGTACTGCATGAACACGTTGTTCCATATCTCGATATACTTTCCGCATGAGCAGCCCGGGCGACAGTCAGGCCCGCACGCGGGCAGTCCTGTATCGATAAAGATTTCCGTGTCCGGCCCACACGGTCCCGTTTCTCCGGCAGGGCCCCACCAGTTGTCGCTGCGCGGCAGAAAGTGAATACGTTCGCGCGGAATACCATGCGATGCCCATGCCTCGGCAGATTCATCGTCGCGGGGAACCGTTTCGTCTCCCGCAAACACCGTTACCGAAAGCGCATCGACCGGTATATTCAGGTAGTCGGGACTTGTTAAAAATTCAAAGCTGAATGATATTGATTCTTTCTTAAAATAATCGCCAAGCGACCAGTTGCCAAGCATTTCAAAAAACGTCAGATGACTTGAGTCTCCGACAGCATCTATATCGCCCGTGCGCAGGCATTTCTGATAATCGGTAAGCCGCTTGCCCGCCGGATGCGGTTCCCCCATCAGATACGGAACGAGCGGATGCATACCGGCTGTCGTAAACAGCACGGTGGGATCATTTTCGGGAATCAGGGATTTTCCCGAAATCTCAACATGACCTTTGCTTTTAAAAAACTCGATATATTTAGTGCGTAATTCGTTCGCCGTCATAGCGCTGTTTATAATAGAACAGAATTACAAGCAGAGTCAAGCAGATTGTGCTTTTTGTATACAAGTTATACTCAAACATGTATCACAGCAGCAAATGTCATGCCGGAGCTTTCCGTATGCAGCATCAGGCTGTAAAGTTTTATGCAGATGCCTGCTGCCATGCTGTGCAGCGCCAGTACCGTGAGCGTGTTTTCCGCAGGCAGCCGCAAACTCCAGCCAAGCGGCGGCGCCTGCCATCACCGGCGGCAGCCTGTATGCCTGTACACAAATGCGGCGGCAGTTATACCGCGCGCGGTTTATCGTATTCCCGCGCGGCGCGGGAAACAGCACCTGAAAGCGCCAGAAGCGCAATCAGATTGGGAAACACCATAAGCCCGTTGAATAAATCTGATAAGTTCCACACCAGATCTATTTTTAAAAGCGAGCCGATCATTACACAGGCAACAGCAAGCACGGCGTACACGCCGACCACCTTTGTACCGAACAGCGCCTTAACGTTTACTTCGCCAAAGAAATACCAGCCGAGTATCG
>DXHG01000187.1 GCA_019113455.1 Candidatus Treponema faecavium
ACGGTAAACTCCATATCCTGCATATCCCTGAAATGCTTTTCAAGCCGGTCGCGTATCGCAAGCAGCTGTCGGTATACTTCGGGGTTTTCTTTTTCGAGCGTCTCGATTTTTTCCGGCGTGCGGATACCGGCAACAACATCTTCGCCCTGCGCGTTCATCAGATATTCGCCGTAGAATTTATTCTCGCCGGTAGACGGGTCCCGGCTGAAACACACGCCCGTGCCTGAATCAGGCCCGAAATTGCCGAACACCATCGACTGCACGTTGACTGCTGTACCGGCAAGTCCTTTGATGCCGTTGAGCTCTCGATATTTTACCGCGCGGTCATTCATCCACGAGCCGAACACCGCGTCTATCGCGTGCCACAGCTGCACCTGCGGATCCTGCGGAAATTCGGCCCCCGTCGCTTTCTCGTAAATCTCTTTATACACGCCGACAAGCGCCTTTAAATCATCAGCGTCAAGTTCGGTATCAAGCGTTACGCCCTTTTTTTTCTTTGCCTCGGACAATGCGTCCTCAAACAAATCAGCGGGAACGCCCATTGCGACATCGCCGAACATCTGAATAAACCGCCGGTATGCATCCCACGCAAAACGAGGGTTATTCGTTTTTCTTGCAAGCCCGTCCGCAGCAAGATCGTTCATTCCGAGGTTCAGAATCGTATCCATCATGCCCGGCATGGAAACGGCGGCACCCGACCGCACCGATACAAGCAGCGGGTCTTCAGAATCACCGAGTTTCTTACCCATAAGCGATTCAAGCGACGCAAGCTGCCGCGCCACTTCTTCTCCCAGACCTGACGGATACTGCCGGCTGTTCTCGTAAAACAGCCGGCACACATCGGCAGAAATAGTAAATCCCGGCGGAACGGGAATACCGAGGTTTGTCATCTCCGCAAGATTGGAGCCTTTGCCGCCGAGTATCTGTTTCATACTCGCCGTACCCTCGGCTTTTCCGTTGCCGAAGAAATACACGAACTTATCCTGACTCATAAAACAGGTTCCTCCTTGTATACTGAATTTGCATATGAGTATATATATATTTAAATCACGCAGTTTTTCCCCTGCTCTTTGCCGAAATACAAATTTTGATCTGCCATGCGGATAATACCATCAAGATCGGCGCCCGACTCGGAGCTCGCTACGCCGAATGTCATCGTAACATAGAGTTCAGTGCTGCCCGCGCACACCGGCGATATTTCTATTCCCTGCCTGATGCGCTCCGCGATAATCCGCGTATTTGACGGATCGCCTACAATCAGAATAAGGAACTCTTCGCCGCCCCACCGGCACGCCACATCGCTTGAACGCAGCATACTTGCAATGAGGCTGCTGATATGGACAAGTGTACGGTCTCCAAAATCGTGGCCGTACGTATCGTTTACCGATTTGAAATTATCGATGTCTCCCATCACCAGTGAAAACGGAATACGGTTTTTACGCCAATACGCATAGCGCTGCGACAGGATCACCTGCATACCGCGCCTGTTCAAAAGCCCTGTCAGCGGATCTGTGTTCGCTTCCTTAATAAGGGAGCGAGTTACCGTTTCCCAGTGCAGATATCCTGTCTGCACCTGTTTTATGAACAGCACCGTCATATTGATAAGGAAAATCCATACCGCACACACATTGCATATCAAAAGCGGAACACAGACCGCCCCCACGACAGCGCTTTCGCGGCGCGATTCCATATACAGCGCAAAGAAAAACGCCGCCAGCACCGCCACGCTTCCGGCAACGACAAGCCATATTTTCGTGCGGTCAGAATACTGCGTATACGATATATACACACCGACGGGAATCACCAAAAACACATACAGCGAAAACGCACAGCCGCCGCCGACAAGCGCGGTCATCAGCAGCGCGTGCGCGCATACTTCTACGACCGTCAGCACATACAGCACCGCAAAATACATCGGGTGTGCGATAACCGCCAGGATGCTGTAAAAGATAACGCTTGCCAGCTGATACAGCGCAGGATACATCAAACTGAACACACCGAGCAGAATACACAAAACGCCGTGATTGACACAAGCCGCGCACAAAAGAATCTTCATCTGCCGCTGCAGTTCATATTCAGGAATGACGCCTGAGAGAATATCGGATTCTTTTACTTTCAACTCATTCAATTTCAGCAGTTCCCATAGCTATAGTTTCCCGTGTCTGCGCACAGCCGTATATAATTGTACAGTGAAGAATTTGACCTGTCAATGTTTTGATTCGTCAATCGCGGCGCGGACGCTTATGCCCGATGCAGGCGCATACGGTATGTGATTTGCCTGTGCGTGTGCACGGGGGGCTTTTTTCTTTACTTATTCTCTGTAATTTGTTTTTTTGGGAGAGAAAGGCCCCTGCGCGCAGGCTATTGCCTGCGCGCACAGTGTTGCTTTCGCAAAACTGTCTGCTTCACAGGCGTTGTTTCTACCCCGCCCTCTCTTCCAGCACCGGAGCTTGCCGCTGCGCGGCAAGCCGCAAATTTAAGGCTGTATAACAAACTCACATATTTCCCGATGGCAAATAAAAAAATTGCCGTTTATCCGGTAAGAATTTTGCCATCGGCCAGCGAGACACTTGCAATCGGCAAAATTTTCATTTGCCGACGGCAAACAAAAAATTTGCAATCGGCAAGTGCG
>DXHG01000022.1 GCA_019113455.1 Candidatus Treponema faecavium
ACGCGTTGCTTCAATTTGTGTTTGCGAAAATCAGTTTTCGCAGCGGAGAGGGATCCAGCATATTTAATAAACAGTATCTGTCTTTTTTGTCAATTCTTATTACATTGGCTTTTGTTATCTTTAATAAAAAACGTCCTGTTTTAAAAGATGAATTATTGGTTTATAAAATTCTTTCGTTTGTTTGTTTTTCTTTTTATTTTATTTTTCCTACAGGATTGACGGTTTTACTTTTTCGGGTTCCAGAATATTTTTCACCAGTTGTTATTTTCGCGCTGCTTGTGCTGGCAAGTAAATTTAAAGAACGGTATTTAATTCTATTTGTCGCGTTTATTTATGTTTTGATTTTATCTATGACCTTTTGCCGCGCCGTATTCTTTGGAGGATAGAATATGAAAAAGGTTTTTATTGTTGTTCTGTATAAGCAAAGTATAGTAGCATGTAAGACACTGCTTGCATTTAAAAACATAGGCTTGTTTGCCAATCCGGATAATTTTTTTGTCATTTGGGATAATTCTCCGGGAAATGAAAACGAAAGGTTTTCTTATGTTGATTTTTTTTCCTGTTCAAAAATTGAGTATGTTCATACTCCGAAAAATATGTCCCTTGCAAAAATTTATAATCAATCTGTAAAAAAGCATTTTGCTGATGTGTACTGTCTGTTTGACCAGGATTCTTCTATAAGCCGCAAAGATTATGACCAGTATCTTGATTCTGTGATTTTAAATCATAGTTCAGTGAATGTATTCATTCCGCAAATTTTTTCAAACGGGCGTCTGTTTTCTCCGGGGAAAAGTTTTTTAAGTCATGGAAGCCATTTCTCTGCACTTTATCCGGGATGCCATAAAAATTCTTTTTACACAGCGATTACAAGCGGTATGGTTGTCAGAAGCCGTGTCTTTTTTGAGAGAAATATCTGGTTTAATGAAAGTTTAACCTTATATGGCATTGATTTTGACTTTTTCAGACGGTACAGGCGGAAGGATCCGTATTTCTTCCTCTTGGACGTAACTCTGGATCATGATTTGTCTACTGTTACTTCATCTGATTATCAGGACGTCAAAGCAAGGATGGAAAAACAGCTTGAGGCTTATTTGATTATGTTTAAACACAGCATTTTTTATCCGTTGGTTTGGCTGCATGGAAAAATCGTAAGGATGAAATTATCTAAAAATTAAATATAGTTGTGGATAATTTGAAATAAGACAGCTGTATATAAGATTACCTCTTCTTTTATTGCAGATATTCCAATCCGTGATTGAATATGAAACTTCTTTTTTGCCATTTGCTAAATAATTATACAGGCTCCCCAAAGGTTTTATCTGTTCTACTTAAAGAGCTTGCGGCAGACAATGATTTTGAAATTTCGATTTTAACTTCTAAAACCGACGGCGTTCTGAATGGGATTCAAAATCTGAAATATTATGATAACTGGTACCGATGGCATGAAAATAAAATTCTCCGTATTTTTCGGTTTACTTTGTCGCAGTTAAGAAATTTTTTCTTTGTGTGCTTTGCGGACTTTGACATTCTGTATATGAATACTGTTGTGCCGTTTGGAGCTACTCTTGCTGCAAAATTACGTAAAAAGAAAATTATTTATCATGTCCATGAGGTTTACATAAATCCCAACTTTGTAAAACGACTGTATCTTGTTATTATGAGGAAATGTGCTGCAAAAATTATTTGTGTTTCTAAGTATGTAAAAGAGAATGTTAACTTAGAAAATACTATTTTTATCTATAATCCGATTGAATATTCTTGTATGCCGCTTGATGTGGATTCTTATTTGAAAAATAAACTTGAACGTAAAATTATTTTTATGCCAACATCTCTAAAGAAATATAAAGGTGTTTTTCAGTTTGTAGAACTTGCCAGACTTATGCCGGATTTTAACTTTGTTCTTCTTTGCAGCGTGGAACTTATCGAACTGCAGAAGTTCTTTTCAAGAACTTCTTTACCTGAAAATCTTTCTTTGGTGGGAAAGCAAAATTGTCTTAAAGAATTTTACCGTGAAGCGGTAATAACGATGAACTTGTCGTTGTACGATAAGTTCATCGAAACATTCGGACTTACAGTCCTAGAATCTTTCGATGCACTTGTTCCCGCTATTGCTCCAAGCTATGGAGGGCCAACAGAAATTATTCAGAATGGGAAAAACGGTTTTTTAGTTGATCCGTATAATCTGAAAGAGATTTCTGGCTGCATAAAAAAGATTACAAATGACTTTGATACATACAAGAGTTTTGCTGTATATGCAAAGCAACGGGCGAAAGATTTTAATAAACAGGAATTCTTAAGAGAAATAAAGGTAGTGATCATACAAGTCTCGCAAGAAACTGTGTTGAATAATAGTAGGTGGGGGGGGGTAAGGCAAGTATTATTTAATAGCGTACCGGAATATAAACGGCAATGCGGACAGGTCGTTTTTAACTTTTTGTCGTTGACATAGAGTTTGATAAAGCCGCCGCGAGAATCTATGAAAGTTTTTGCCGTTCTGGTTACGTATAATCCAGATTTCCGTTTGTTTGAGAAATCCGTGAATAGCCTTTTCCCTCAAGTATCCTGCATCGTTATTGTAGATAATGGCAGCGCTTCCTTTGATCATTTACCGGATAATTGCATACTCATTTCTTTGAACCGGAATTTCGGTATTGCCTATGCGCAGAACCGGGGAATCGAAAAGGCTTTTGAGTTTGGCGCGGACTGTATCCTGCTGTCTGATCAGGATACCGTTTATCCGCCGGACTATGTATCGTCTATGTTGGAATGTGCGCGGAAGAATACATTGCAAAACATTGGAGGGCTTGTCCCTGTTGTTTTTGATGAGATCTCTGGGCGGCGTGTTCCGGTAATGCTCGAAAAAATGAAAGGCGCAGTTCCTCCTGTTTCCGGGTGCCTCAAGGTTGCGCATGCAGTCGCGTCCGGCACGCTGATTCCTGCCGACGCCCTGCAAAAATGCGGGCTTATGCGTGAGGATTTCTTTATCGATTTTGTAGATCATGAATGGTGCTGGCGTGCGGCTTCCTGCGGTCTGAATATCTATTGTCTTGCCGATGTGGTGATTCACCATCAATTGGGCGACCGCATGGAGAAACGTTCTGGATTGAACATTGTATACCGGTCTCTCTTCCGCTTTTACTACATCATCCGCAACGGCTATTACCTTCTCTATCATACGGACTACTTAAAAGGGAAGGACCGGTTTTTATTCTGGTTGTTAATGCAAAAGAAAAAGGCAGAAGTTCTGTTGCTGAATCGCTTTGATTCCGCAAGCCACGCCGTCGTACGATCCGCAGTGCGGAACGGAAAGGCCGGTCAATTCGTCAGCTATGAGGAGGCTTCTTCATGAATCTTTTTATCCTCGTTTGGAAAAACTCTGCCGCTGTTTTTGACGCGACCTTGCGGATGTTAGGAGCGCGCAAATGACCGCCTCCCGGCAATATAACATATTTCGCTTTCTCCGGCGCTTCCTTTTCGCGTGGTGCTATAAGTCTTTTTTTATGACATCGGCGATGCGCGTCAAACTTTTGCGTCTTGCGGGAGTGCATATCGGTAAATATTGTTTCATCGGACATCATGTTTTGTTTGACGATCTCTATCCGGAAAATATTTACATCGGCGACGGAACAACGATCACGACTGGAACAAAAATTTTAACGCATTTTTATTCACCTAAAATAAAGGACTATGAAGTTGGCGAAGTTCGAATCGGCAGGCATTGCTTTATCGGTTTGGATGTTCTAATCGTAAAACCTGTAACAATCGGCGATCATGTCGTCGTAGGCGGGGGGGGGTAATCACAAAAGACCTTCCATCGCATTCAATTTGTGCGGGCGTACCGTGCAAAGTTATAAAACTGGAGGAGGCTTCTCCATGAATATCCTTGTCCATACATGGTGGTTCTCAAAAAACAAAGGCTCTGAATTTTCAGCCGCGTATAATTTTGTAAAAGAAATGTCCGCCCGCCATCATTTGTTTGTGCTTATTGAATCCAACTCCTACGCGTGGAACGATTTGTCTGAAATGACGGGGGGGGGTATGACAGTCTGCTCGGCGTGGAGTTCATTCTTGTCCCCTACCGCAACCGGCTGTTAGAGTCCGTTTGCCGGGGAACGTTGTCTTATCTTTTATTTAACCGGTGGGAGAAAACGGTATACCGGTTTTTGCGCTCCAGCGGAATCATGGAGCGGATCGATCTGATTCATTTCGCGAGTCCGGTCGGCTACCGGGAACCCGGCTGGCTGTGGAAACTGGGCAAACCCTATGTGTGGGGACCGCTCGGCGGGATGAAAACGATTCCGCGGTGCTTTCTAAAAGCGTATCCGTTCCCGGATCGAATCAAGGGCGCGATGAAAAACGCGGTCAACCGACTGCAGTTTTATTGTTCAAGACGCGTTGTCCACGCGATGAAACAAAGCGATGTGCTGATTGCCTGCACCAAAGAACAGCGCACAATGGTCAACAAACGATTGCGGACAAACCGTTGCCGCTATTTACCGGAAAATGGCTTAAACTTCGCGAAGCTTTCCGCGGTTGGGGCGGATTCCTTTCTAGATAAAAAATACGGCATAGAGCGCGTCAACATTCTCTGGGTTGGAACGAACTGCGTCCGGAAAATGCCGCGCCTTTTGTTGGGCGCGCTCGCGTCCTGCAGAAATTCCAACTTTCATTGCGCGTTCATTGGCGCGGGCTGTTCGGCGTTAAAACAGTTTGCCGCGAGCGAATCGCTTCAGGCGAATTGTTCTTTTGTGGATCAGCTTCCGCGCGAAGAAGTTTTGCGGCTTTATGCCAACGCGCATTTGCTTGTCATTACGTCTTCAATGGAAGCAAATACCACGATTGTATGGGAAGCGCTGGAAAACTGCGTGCCCGTTATGACGGTCGATCATTGCGGAATGGGAGACGTGATTCAAGACGGCGTGAACGGAATTAAAATTCCTGTCTCGCGTTATGATTTGATGCGCGCGGAGTTCGCGCGGCAGTTGGACCGCGTGTTTGAGGCTCCGGCGGCGCTCAAAGCGCTTGCGAAAAATATCCCGAAAACCGCGCGGCAATATTCGCAAGAACACCGCATGGATTTTTTTGAACAATGCTACCAAGACGCGCTGCAGGCGCACAAAAATCACCGCGAACAACACTGATTCTCCCATATAGAAAGGTCATTCGCTTCTCAACCAAACGCTAGTCTCTCTCTAAATCAATCCCACTATAAACAACAAAGGAACGCATCGTATGACTCGTGTTTCCGTTATCGGCACTGTCGGCGTGCCCGCGTGCTATGGCGGCTTTGAATCGCTCGTAGACAATCTGCTCGATTTTACGCCGCAAGGCGTGGAATACACCGTCTTTTGCTCCGCGCCCAAATACAAAACCCGGATGGAATCTTGGAAGGGCGCGCGCCTTGTCTATCTTGACCGGGACGCGAACGGCGTTTCCAGTATTTTTTACGATTATGAAAGCATGCGCCGGTCGCTTGACTGCGACGTTATGCTCATCCTCGGCGTGTCAGGCTGTCTCTTTTTGCTGCAAATCCGTCGCCGCTTTAAAGGCCGGATTATTACTAATATCGATGGACTTGAATGGAAACGGGACAAGTGGAAGTGGTACGCGAAAGCACTGCTGCGCTGGAGCGAGCGGCAGGCGGTGCGGTATTCCGACACTGTAATCGGTGACAACAAAGGAATCACCGATTATATCAAAAATGCCTATGGGACGGACGCGGTGCTGATTCCGTATGGCGGCGATCATGCGGAGCGGGTGGAAGATGACGCGCTGTTTGATTCGTATCCTTTTGCCCATGCGAAATATGCCGTCACGGTATGCCGCATTGAGCCTGAGAACAATATACATATGATATTGGAAGCGTTTGCAGCGTGTCGTCATTTTCCGCTCGTTATTGTAGGAAACTGGAAAAACTCAGCATACGGCAGATCGCTCAAAGAGACCTATACGCAGTATGCCAATATCAATTTGCTTGATCCGGTGTATGACCTGCACCGTGTAAACTGGCTCCGTTCACATGCCGCAGTTTATATCCATGGGCACAGTGCCGGAGGTACAAACCCTTCGCTTGTTGAAGCTATGTGTCTCGGTCTTCCGGTACTTGCATTCGACTGCGTGTACAACCGCGCCACAACGGAAAACCGCTGTCTGTACTGGAAAACTGCGGCGGAACTTGCCGCAGTGCTTAGCGAACAGGAAAGCGCGTTTCCGCAAATCGCGCGTAATATGAGGGAAACCGGAATGCGCCGTTATCGCTGGGCGCATGTTGCTGGGCAATACAACGAACTGCTGTTGCGGCAGTAATGTAAGAATTTCTTCTATAAAATAATCTACTTATCCCCGCCTTATGACCTTCCGTGACCGGCTGCGCGCGGAGCTCGATGCGCAGCGCATAAACAAAAAAGAACTCGCACAGGAGCTTGGCATCAGCTACAGCACGCTGCTTTCATACATAGATGCGCGCGCTGTGATGCCTGCCGCTGATATGGCAGTACGCATAGCCGCGCGCCTCGGCGTAACCGTCGAGTACCTCGTAGACGGTGGAGCAGGGCAGGGCGGCTGCTCCGCGCAGAGCCAGGCGCTGCTGAACGAACTGTCAAAACTTTCCGCCGCAGAACAAAAAGAGCTTATCTCGGCATTCCTTTCTATTATCCACATCCAGACTTCTTCTCTTTCAGCAAATCCACTTATACACACAGCCGCTTCCGGCAGGTGATAAGACGCGGGTCTTATTGCTTCATATGAGCATCCGCCTGTCATTTACACGCCTTTCTAAAATTGCGGCATTTTCCTGGTCAAATTGTTGAAAAGATCGCGAAGGTACTGCTTTGACAGCTCATCGGCAAACCAGAGGTTGACGAGGTACGTCTGCATAGCGTCCTCCCAGGCAGGTTGCAAGCTCGCCGGTCAGCAGCCCGGCGTTCGAGCCGGTAATGCAGATGTCGCAGTTAAGCGGCACGCGAAGAGAGTTGACACATTTC
>DXHG01000002.1 GCA_019113455.1 Candidatus Treponema faecavium
AGAGCTGTCCTCAGCCATAGCGCGCACGGCGGAACGCTGGCGCGCTTCGTTTATCGAGGCGGCTTTGGACACGGCGGCTGCCGGTTCGGTGGCTGTGTGTGAGTTCACGCTTTCGTGGCGGCCGGCGCAGCTTTCGCCGCAGCGCATAAGCGTGCTGCTTGAAGGCTATCAGTATACCGGCGGCGCGAACGGTATGCCGCTGCTTGCCTCGTTTACGTGGGACAGCACAGAAACCAGATTTACCACGCTTGAAGATCTGTTCTCTGAACAGGCAGACGCCTATGAATATGTGTCGGCGTACGCGCGCGAGGAACTCACCGGTCGGCTGTGTACGCCTGAAAGCGACCCCGACGGCACCGTGCGGCGCATGATAGAAGCCGGTACTGCGCCGCTGCCTGAAAACTTCGGCGTATTTACGGTATCGCCTGATGCTGTTACAATATATTTTAACAAGTATCAGGCGGCGCCCGGATCCGCCGGCGTGCAGACGGTGCAGATTCCGTATCGCGGGTAACGCTGCCGGAAACGCTGTATGCGAGATACTGCCTGCGGTACAGGTATGTACTGTCTGCAGTAATTATATAGGGAAAAGGAGTATGTATGTCTATCTGTCTGTATAACGGAACGCTCTTGAGCGGTTTTTCCGTTATGGAAAACTGTGCGGTGCTCATAGAAGAGGGGCAAATAGCCGATGTGTTCAGTCAAAAGCGGTTTGCACAAAAGCATTTCGGCGCTTCGGTAAAGTTGTTTGACGTGCAGGGGGCGTATATTACGCCCGGTCTGATCGATACGCACATCCACGGGTTTTACGGATACGGAACGGAAGACGTAAATCCCGATTCCATTATTGAAATGTCACGGCATCTGGCCGATTACGGCGTTACAGCGTTTAATCCGACGCTGTACTCGTCTGATGAAGAGACATTTATGCGCGCGATAAAAGCGGTTACCGACGCGATGGGCAAAGAAGACGGGGCGCAGATTATGGGTATGCATCTCGAAGGTCCGTTTGTATCTCCTGACCGCGCCGGCGTGCAGCGGCCCGAAACGATAAAAAAAGTGGATCTTGAGCTGATGGAGCGCTTATGGGAAGCGTCAGGCGGTACGATTGTTAACATGACGGTTGCGCCTGAGCTCAAAGGCATGAGAGAGCTTGCACTGTCGTGTCTGAAAAAAGGTATCGTGCTGCAGGCAGGGCACACAAACGCGCTGTATGAGAATATGGTAGAAGGTATGCAGGCCGGTATCCTTCATTCGACGCACCTGTTTAATGCGATGAGTTCCCTGCATCACCGGAACCCGAACGCGGTGGGCGCGGTGCTCATTCATCCTGAGATGGCGTGCGAGATTATCGCCGACGGCGTGCATGTGCATCCTGATTTGTTTAAACTGGTTGCGCGCGACAAGCCGATCGATAAGATTGTGCTTGTAACTGACGCGCTCAAACCGACCGAGCAGGAAACGCTCCCGCTGTTTGCAAACGGCGAAGAAGTGGTGTTTGAAGGCGGCTGCTTTCACCGCAAGAGCGACGGCGTTATAGCCGGTTCCGCGCTGACGATGATTCAGGGCGTGCATAACCTCGTTAAATTCGGTATGCCGATTTGCGATGCGGTGCGCTGTGCAACGTCAAATCCCGCACAGATTATGCACTATACGTCAAAGGGACAGATTATTCCCGGCTATGACGGCGACATCGTAGTGTTTGACCGTCAGTTTAATGTGCTGGTATCCGTCATCGGCGGAAAGATAAAGAAAAATATTCTGTAGCGGATATATTCCGCACGCAGACAGAGACACAAGGAGATAATCATGAGAGTTATTGTGCAGCCTGATTACGAGGCATGTTCCGTATGGGCGGCGAATCATATTGCGCGCCGCATCAACGAATTTGCGCCTTCTGAGTCGAAGCCGTTTACGCTTGGTCTGCCGACCGGCTCAACGCCGCTTGGCACATACAAGGAACTGATACGGCTGTACAAAGCGGGCAAAGTATCGTTTAAGAATGTGATTACGTTCAATATGGACGAGTATGTCGGGCTGCCTGCCGATCATCCGCAGAGCTATCACTATTTTATGCACAGCAATTTCTTTGACCACATTGATATTAAGAAAGAGAATATCCATATCCTCAACGGTATGGCGCCTGATCCTGCGGCGGAGTGCGCGGCGTATGAGGCGGCGATTAAGGCAGCGGGCGGTATCAGGCTGTTTTTGGGCGGCGTCGGCGTTGACGGTCACATCGCCTTTAACGAGCCGGGCTCTTCGCTTTCGTCGCGCACGCGCGTTAAATCGCTGACGCACGATACGGTGATTGTCAATTCGCGGTTTTTCGGCGGCAATATCGACGAAGTGCCCAAGACTGCGCTGACTGTCGGCGTCGGCACTATCACGGATTCCGACGAGGTGCTTATTCTTGCGACCGGACACAATAAGGCGATGGCAGTTAAGCACGGCGTTGAAGAAGCGGTAAGTCAGATGTGGACAATCAGCGTGCTGCAGCTGCACCAGCATGCTGTTATTGTGTGCGACGATGACGCAACAGACGAGCTGCGCGTGGGCACGCTTAAGTATTTCAAGGATATTGAAAGCGGCAATCTGGACAACAGACTGTAGCCGCTGTCTTTGAGACTCCGCTTGTGCGGAGTCTTTTGTTTTGATTTGCGGTATGGAGGAACAGCGGCGTATGAAAGATATAATTGAATACAGTGATTTTGCGAAACTTGATATCAGAGCCGGTATTGTGGTTTCGTGCGAAAAGATTGAGAACGCGGAAAAGCTTTACCGGCTCATGGTTGACACCGGAGAAGAAAAGCCGCGCCAGATTGTTTCAAGCCTTGTCGACTACTATACGGCTCAAGAGCTTGTCGGCAAGCGTATTCTGGTGCTTGTAAATCTTAAGCCGGCAAAGATGCGCGGCGTGCTTTCTGAGGGTATGCTTTTGTGCTGCGAATCGGAAGACGGCAGCGTGTGCGTGCTTTTGACAAGCGAGACGCCGGTTGCACCGGGCACGCCGGTTACTTAAAACAGCGCTTCTATATCGGCGGCGCGCGCCGCAGTAAAATCCGGAATAACAAGATCGGCATACGGCTGCACGGCGTCGGCGCTGTTTGTCGTCGTAAGGCCGATAACTTTCATGCCGGCGCTGCGCCCTGACTTGAGACCGTTTATCGAGTCTTCAAATACGGCGCAGCGTTCAATGGGCATATGCAGCGCCGCCGCACCTTTGAGATACGGATCGGGATGCGGTTTGCTGCGTTCAAAACACTCCTGCGTGAGTATGCAGTCAAAAAGCGATGCAAGCTTAGGGCAGTCGCGGTATACACTCTGCATCTTTGGCCGGTTTGAACTGGTTACAATCGCGGTTTTCCAGCCGCGCGCCTTAAGACTTGCAAAAAACTCTCTGAATCCGGGAATATAGTCTTTTTTCATCTGCGATTCAAATGCGTTGAGCGCCGCCGTTATTTCAGGTTGCTTGTGTGGTATGCCGGCAAAGTACGCCGCATAGATAGCAGGCAGCGTAGCCCCCTTGATTCTGCTGCCGAAATCGATTTGTCCCAGATACTGTCTTCCGATCATATCCCAAAAGATCGTATACTGTGTTTCGGTATCAATAATGACGCCGTCAAGGTCAAAAAGTGCGGCGTATGTGCGTGTTGTCTCTTCCATAGCGATGCTATCGTATCGCCGCCGCGCCGCCGTGTCAATAAATGCCGCAGCCGTCGCGCGCCGGTACGTCCATGCAGGCAATGACAGGAACGCCCGTGCCGAGTATGTCTGGAATAAGCACGTCTCCGAGCCGCACCGGTGCGGAGACGCAGGCGCGCCTGATGATTTCCATGCAGGGGAACAGCAGCCGCACCGGTATCTCGCGCGCCGTTTTTACCGGCACGAGCTTCATGACGCCGCCGCTTACGGCAATGGTTGATGTAAGCGTGCGCCGTGGGTCGATGCATTCGCTGCGTGCATATGCTTCTCCGCGCGGGCACGCATTGCCGCAAACGGACACAACTCCGGTGTCTTCAGTGACGGCTGTGAGCTCGCAGCCAATCGGGCAGATAATGCACACAAAAGAGCGCTGTGCGGTCATTGTGCGGCCTCCTCTTTTGGCAATTCAATCGAAATCGTAACCTGCGCGGCAATTTTTTTTAGCTGCTCTTGAGTGAGGTGCATCACAAGCATTTCACCCGGGCGCACAACAGCCTTTTTTTGCGCGGCAATGCGCTCAGTACCGCTGTACGCAGTAAGCACTGCGCCGCGGTATACTCCGGTGCTGCGGAACATAATGGACGCGCCGTCCGGGTATTCCGCAGCGTTCTGCGAGAGGTACTGCGGTACCGTGTATCGTACGCGCTCTCCCGCGCGTACCGGTATGGCATGACTTTCGGTATACGCCGGTTTCAGCAGGTCTTCCGCCGCGCTCCGCCCCGCCGTGATGCTTTCTTCTGTAACAAAATCCACGATGTCATGCACATGAACGGCGTTGCCGCACGCGAAAATGCCCGGTATCGCCGTTTCCCTGCGTTCATTGACGAACGGGCCCGCCGTTGCCGGATCAAGCGGTATGCCGCACGCCTGTGCGATTTCATTTTCCGGTATGAGGCCGACGGACAGCAGGAGCGTATCACATTCGATATACTCTTCCGTGCCGGGAATGGGATTTCGCCTGTCATCTACGGCGGCCGTCGTTACCCCTTCCACGCGGTTTGCGCCGTGTATGCGGGTAACGGTACGGCTGTACCGTATGGGAATATGAAAATCATCAGCGCACTGCGCTATATTGCGGGCAAGACCTGAAGAAAATGGCATGACTTCGCAGATGCACTTGACGTCGGCGCCTTCAAGCGTAAGGCGGCGCGCCATAATGAGACCGATATCGCCTGAGCCAAGGATAACGATATTTCTGCCCGGTAAATACCCTTCGCGGTTCACAAAACGCTGCGCGGTTCCTGCGGTAAAGACGCCTGCCGGACGCGAGCCGGGAATCATAAGCGCGCCGCGCGTGCGTTCGCGGCAGCCGGACGCGAGTATCAGGGCTTTTGCGCGCAGTGTCATAAGACCGTCCATGGGGTTTACCGCAGTAACGGTATACTCCGTCGTGCCGTCCGCGTGCGGGGCATCTATGCGCAGGACAGCGGTATCCGTGCGGCAGGCGATGCCGAGTTCCCGTATGTCAGCTATAAACCGCGCCGCGTATTCCGGGCCGGTGAGCTCTTCCTTAAAATACTGAAGCCCAAAACCGCTGTGTATGCACTGCAAAAGAATGCCGCCCAGCTGCCGATCCCGCTCCAGAAGCAGAATATCACGGGCGCCGTGCCGGTATGCTGCAGCTGCTGCCGCAAGACCAGCGGGGCCGCCGCCGACAACGACAATGTCATACCTGTCTTTCATGATCCGGCTCCTGTATCAAGGATGCGCGTGGGGGAATCAAGAATAAACGAATTGTCCGCGCGCTTGGTAACGGCGCTTAAGTCGGTATGCAGTTTCCGTGCGAGGATTTCTGCGGCGCGCGGCGTGCAGAATCCGCCCTGACAGCGCCCCATGCCGCTTCTGACACGGCGCTTGATGCCGTCAAGATCCCGCGCTCCGACAGTGGAGTTAATTGCGGCGGCGATTTCCGCCTCGGTTATGAGCTCGCAGCGGCAGCATATCCTTGCGTAGCGCGGATCCTGCGCAATAAGTTTGCGGCGCTGCGCGTCATCGGCTTTTTTGAATGACGGTATGCCGCGGCGCTGCGGTATATACTTGTCTGTGGGAATAAGCGGAAGACCTGTGCGTTCCAATAACTGCACAACGTACCGCGCAATAGCAGGTGCTGCCGTGAGCCCTGGCGATGCGATACCGGCAACGGTGATAAAGCGGGGCACTGCCTCGTCTTCTTCTATAATAAAGTCATGCAGCTGCGTTTCTGTTTGTGTTTTGCTGTCATACAGATACGGGATTGCGCGATTTCCGGCAAACGACGTGATAATGTCCTTTTCGTTTAAGGCAGGCACGCTGCGCTTGGCCGCGTCAAGCACGGAACGCTGTCCGGTGCAGGTGGTGTCCGTGTCGGTTTTATCGCCGCCGTCAAACGCGTTGGGGCCCGCGAGTATGTTGCCGTCAACGGTGGGAGCCACGAGTACGCCTTTTCCCATCGGCCCGGGCGCCTGAAAGATGACGGAGCGCACAAGACCGGCGCAT